>NZ_CAJXQY010000041.1 GCF_913058315.1 uncultured Alteromonas sp.
ATTTAGTAAACCAGCGCTGCGATAGCATAGCAGTGGTAAACGTTAAACTAATAAGTGTTCCGACACGTAAATGTAGATCCCCGAACAAAGTGAGTAACAACTATGCGAGCAATAATTACTGCCGAACCCGATAAAGGTCTCGATGGCCTGAAAGTAACCGATATCGCCGAGCCGGCAGCCCCCACAGGCGATCAAATTCTGGTGAGGTTGCAGGGTAGCTCACTGAATTTCCATGATTTAGGCGTTGCAATGGGCACACTAAGCCAGGTCCAGGATCGTATTTTATTGGCTGATGGTGCCGGTATTGTTGAAGCCGTCGGTGAGGATGTTACCGACTTTGTCCCCGGTGACGAGGTTGTGTCATGTTTCTTCCCCGACTGGCAGGCGGGCGGGCCAACACTCGGTGACTTTAGCCGTACTCCCGGCGATGGGCTGGATGGCTATGCCCGCGACCGCGTTGTAACGCCACAAAGTTGGTTTACCAAAGCACCTAAAGGCTGGACAGCTACCGAATCTTCAACGATCACCACTGCTGGATTAACCGCATGGCGAGCCTTGGTGACCGAAGGTAACATTAAGGCAGGCGATAAGGTATTACTGCTTGGCACCGGTGGCGTTTCTGTTTATGCCTTGCAGTTAGCGAAAGGCATGGGCGCCAGCGTGGCAATCACCTCTTCCAGTAACGATAAACTGACAAAAGCCAAAGCCCTGGGTGCCGACTTTACCGTTAACTATAAAGAAGACGAAAACTGGGGAGAAACCATTGCTCAGTGGTCTGAAGGCGGCGTAGATGTTGTTGTTGAAGTAGGCGGACCGGGAACATTGGCCCAGAGCATTACCGCCTGCCGTGTAGGCGGCAACATTGTGCTTATTGGCGTGCTGACCGGAATGACCGGTGATATCCCAACCGCTCACATGATGCTCAAGCAAATTCGTTTACAAGGTATTATCGTTGGCAACCGCCAGCAGCAGCAAGACATGGTAAAAGCCCTGGAACAGCTGGAAATAAAGCCTGTTATCGATAAAACCTTTGCCTTAGAAGAGCTGGGTGACGCATTCCGCTATGAGTTGTCGGCCGCCCACTTTGGCAAGATTGCCATCGATTACACTCGCTAAACTGTCTGGATATGGTGATGAGCTTCACCGCGTAGTGCCCCGCTAAGAGCACTACGCGGTGTTACCGGATAGCCGGTTTATTTTGGCACAACGATTATCGCCGACACGGCTGCCGGACTGCCCTTGGGTGTAAACCGCAACTCTAACCGCCCATCGGTCACTTCAGTTACCAAATCAATCACTTCTGCGTTATAACCTTTTGTGTCATCGCCAGCAGCCATTCGCACTGCCACCGGTTTCTGTTGATTGCCGGAAACATCGAAATCAAGTGCTCGTGACTGAGCGACGACCCACAGCTGAACATGATATACACCGTCAGCCACAGACAACCCATAACTAAACTCGCCACTGCGATAAGTTGTTGCCACATTCCGATCCGTTGTACCGTGGATATCAGCTGGTTGCGCAGGACGCCCCCACCCGCCGGGCTTATCCAGAATGGCGGCACTGCCACCACTAAAAAAGGCATCTGAGCCGAACTGGGCCGGAGCGCTGTCTGCCGCCATCAGCGCACCACTGTCGATGAAGTAAGTGTTGACCTGCTGTGGATTTAGATGCCACTCAGAGCTGTCGCTGACTTGGCTGGTGTCGCCTGTTCCGCGCGCCACGATTTGATTCACTCCCGCAGCGAGCTTAACGTTGGGCCATTGACAGGTATTCATGACACAGCCAGACTGCACGCCCTGAGACTGGTTATTCACCAGCAATTCAACCTCAGGTAAGTTGCTGTAAACCTTCACCGGCGTTACCTGATAAGCCCGATCGGCATACCGTTTTGAAGTGATATGCACCATGGACTGTTCACTCCAGTTAGCCTGATAGAAGTAATAGCTGTCTTTTTTTATATTGCGATCGTAAGTGATCAATCCTTTGGTATTGATATCAATGGAATCGCCTTCCACTCTGGTGGTGGTGGCAAAATCAAAGCCATTCCAGATCCAGGTTGCCCACAGGTAGGGCTTGGACGCCAGAATCGACCAGTTGACTTCATGCACATAACTCATGTATTCCTCGGGCTGATGCCGGCCGGTAGCCGCTACCGGGCCACCCAGTACATCATCGGTATGCAGGGTAGTGGCGCCACCGGCGCCGTATTCACTGACCGATAAAGGTTGCTCAGGATAAAGCGCATGCAAAGTATCGAGATGCTTATCGAGATCCTGAGGCTGGCCGTAGTACCAACCGTAGTAACGATTAAGTCCGGTCGTTTGGGAAAGCCCGGTGGTTTCGGGCACTTTGTCAGCCGGCCAGCGCGTATTGGCTTCACAGCAGTTGGCCAGCACTGAGTAGCGGTTGGGATCGAGCTTTGCAACCTGGTCATCGAGCAATGTTAAAATAGGCGTTGGATCGGGCTCTGAGTCCGGGGGGCTGCCCAGAAAAGCCGGTAATACCGCACCAAAGTCCACTTCATTGGCAATTCCCCACACGGCCACAGAGGGATGGTTATAGTTTTGTTTAATCATTTCGGTAAGTTGCAGCTGTGCGTTATCGATGAGTGCCTGATTGGCTTTCTCGTACTCTTCTGCATAACGCCATACCGATACCAGCGGAATTTCGTCCCACAAAATCAGCCCCAATTCATTAGCCAGTTCGTGCACAGGCTGACCGTGTGGGTAATGAGCCAGGCGAACGGTGTTTGCGCCCATCTCGGTAAGCAGTTGTATGTCTTCGGCGATATCACTGCGGCTTACCGCCCAGCCCCGGCCTTCACGATCCTGATGATAAGCGACGCCTTTTAATCTGAGCGGTTTACCATTGAGAATAAACCCTTTGTTGGGATCCACTGCAAACGTGCGCAGGCCATATTGCTGACTAACGCTGTCGAGCAGCTTACCCCTGGCATCTGTTAACACAACCTCAAGACGGTACAGATAGGGGTTGTCCATACCTTGCCATAGCTTTGGCTCTACTACCTTGAGCGTTAAATGGCGCTCGCTACGGGAATTGGCTTCCAGAGAGAGGGTCTGTTCTGCCTTGGCGGCAACCTCGCCGTTATCGTCGGTTAAGCGGGCTACCATAATGATGTCAGCGCCCTGCTCCCCTTGCTGAGAGATCAGCGTTGTCACGGTGATACTGGCGGCTCCATCTGATGCCATGGAAGTGGAGGCGTATACACCAGCGCCACCAAAGTCATCCAGAGCAATATGGGTGTTGGCCACCGACACCAGCCGTACCTCACGATAAAGACCACCGTGCACAAAGAAATCACCGGCGATGGGCAGCGTATCGTATGTGGAGGAGGTGGCGGTTGGTTTACTGTTATCCACCTTCACCACCAGTGTATTCGATTTATCCGTGTAGATAGCGTCAGTAGCGTTGAAACGAAAACGGGTAAACCCACCGCGGTGCTCCCCCAGGCGCTGGCCATTTAGCCAAACTTCAGCAGTGCGACTGGCAGCATCAAACTCCAGCCAGTGCTCTGGTTGCGAAACCCCGGTTGGTATTGAGAAAGTAAGATGGTAGTAACCGGTGCCCATAGTCGTGTTAAGGGTTTCAGGCGAATGCCGCGAACTGTCATCCGCGTGTTGGTAATACCCCACTCTGTTCCAACTGTGTGGCACTGTTACAGGCTGCCACGTATCTGGCTGAAAAGTACCATCAAGCAGCCCTTCCGGCGTGGCCTCGCTCAAAGTAAAATGCCAGCCGGTGTTTAGGGGCGTAATCTGGCGAGCTTCAGCAGTGTGCTCTAAACGCGCGACATCATTTGCCGACTCTGAGCAAGCCACCAGCATCACCACAGTACTAACCAGTAACACTACGCCCAGTGCAGATTTCAACATAAATTCCCCTTAGCGGCCTGCTTTACCTAACCAACACAACATTTTGGTAAGGCCAATATAATTCATCACACCACCGATTCAACATCATATTTACATTAAATTAAACAAAGCCCGCTTTGAACATATAAAATTCAAATAAAACCAACCATTTCATAAGGTTACACTTCATGTGAATTATCGATATCAGCTATCCATTTCATAGATACCCGCAACTATAGAAATGGACACGCGCGGCAGTGGAGGGGGGCAAAACAGAATACGCTTTGCTTGGACAGTCACTTTATTTTCTTGGACAGTCACTGTTTTTGTTGTGGACAGTCACTTTTGGAACGGAGGCACTATTTTTGTTGTGGACAGTCACTTTTGAAACGGAGGTAAAAGATTAGAAATAGTCAGGGGCGGCCTCATTAAAGTGAATGCCGCCCGGCAATCAGTTCTAGTTTTGAAGCTGTTGAAGCACGTGGATAGCACCGCGCAATTCGGCCAGCGCTTTCATCCTGCCGCCATAAGAATAGCCGGGCTTAACGCCTTCCTGACCCATTTCATCTTCCAGCAAATGGCCGTGATCCGGTCGCATGGGAATCGCATCACCGGTTGGCCCTCTTTGTTGTTCAACCTCAAGCAATGCGCGGATTAGCCCTATCATGTCATTGTCACCGTCGAGATGATCTGACTCGTAAAAGGAGCCGTCGTCTTCGCGCTTCACATTACGTAAGTGAACAAAGAATATGTTCGGGCCGAATGCATGCACCATATCCACCAGGTTGTTATCGGCGCGGGCCCCATAAGAGCCAGCGCAAATAGTTAGGCCATTACTGGGGCTTGGCACTGCGTCCAGCAAAGCTTTGGCATCTTCTGCAGTGGATACTACCCGAGGCAGACCAAACAAAGAAAACGGCGGATCATCCGGATGAATGCATAATTTGATACCGTGGGCTTCCGCTGTGGGCATAATATCTTTGAGAAACTGAAATAAATGTTGTCGGTAGCCTTCGGTACCAATTTCATTAAATTGCTGAATAGCCTGCTTAATGCTTTCTCTGTTGTAAGAGCCCTCGCCCCCCGGCAGACCAGCAATAATGTTCTTTTCCAGCAACGACTGCTCAGTTTCACTCATGGCCGAAAAGCGCTCTTTCGCTTTCGTCAGTTGTGCCGGCGTGTAGTCATTTTCTGCACCAGGGCGCTCTAAAATCATCACGTCGTAAGCCACAAAATCCGTCATTTCAAAACGCAGCGCCTGGCTGGCATTGGGCAGTGTGTAACTTAAGTTGGTGCGCGTCCAGTCGACCACAGGCATAAAGTTATAACATACCGTATAAATACCATTTTTACCCAGGTTTGCCAGCGACTGTTTATAGTTGCTGATATACCGCTCATAATCCCCGCTCCGAGTTTTGATGTCATTGTGCAGCGGTACACTTTCCACCACACTCCATTCAAGACCAGCGTCTTTAATCATCTGATGTCGGGCTTTGATTAGATCTGCCGGCCATACTTCACCGGTAGGCACTTCATGTAATGCCGTTACAATACCAGACGCCCCCGACTGCCTTATTTTACTTAACGTAATTGAGTCGTCCGGTCCGAACCAGCGCCATGTTTCCAGCATAAGAAGTGTCCTCAGGAGGAGTTAAAACAGTTAATCGGCTCACAGTTGCTACGCTCTCCACTCACTTTGGAAAGGTGGCCTTACCAATATACAGCAGTTAATGTTGTTTTCAATGTACAAAAATAAAAACTGTTATTCCCGCAGCAAACAGAATGTATTCTGATTCTGTGCGGGTGCGCATTAAATCAACGTTTGACCACTTCACCAAATATATCTACGGTTAAAGCAACTGGAATCCCACAGTGCCAGCACTCGTCTCTTAACAAAAGCGTAATTGGAATTTTGTAGGGTTGTGAATGACAAGAGAATGGTCTCTGGGAACTACTTGCAGGGTACCCAGGGGCTTTATCTCCACCTTAAATAAAACCGCTGGGCGTTTGTTTAGACTTGACTGATTTATGATGAAAAAGTGTGAATGGTTTAGTTTTTCACAAGCTCGAAACGACTTAAATCATCAGCGATAATGATTTCACCTTTGTAGTATTCAGCTATTTGATTCGTGTACATGCTTTCCTGCTTCTCGTTTGAGACGGCTGGAGCCATGTGCGTGATCACTAGCTTTTTGACTTTTGCAACTTTAGCAAGCATCCCGACATCTGAAGGTAGCAGGTGATGATGAGACAAATGTTTGCTTATATTACTAAATGCCTCTGGTGGCATATGTGGCGACTCTTGCTTAATCAAGTTTACAATGAAGTCCACATCCATCATTTCGCTTACCAATAAATCGACATTATCAGCTAGTTTTTCTACTGCCTTGCTAGGGCCGGTGTCACCTGTGTACACCACCGAATATTCTGGTAAATCGAATTTGTAGGAAAAAGACTGAAACTTCTGCCATTCACGTGATTTTTCGGGCCAGCTGTAGTGAGAGTTGCGAACTGATGTCAGTTTGAAACCATCCAAATCGACGACTGCACCATTATGTAACTCAACGACTTTCACATTATTACTGGGATCATTGGGCACTTGCCCGGGCACGCCAAAATGACCTTTTGCCCCGTAAGCCATGTACTGAAAAATTCCCTCAACGGTTTGTTTAATGCCGGGGGGACCATAAACAGTAAGTTCATTTTCTGCATCGACTTGCCAGCGAAGGCTAAGCACTGCAGGTAACCCCGAAGTATGATCGAAATGTAAGTGACTAATAAATACAGCCTCAACATCTTCTATGCTAAGTCCTGCTTTACTGAGTTGACCAGCGGTGCCATCACCGGCATCAACCAGGTAGGTTTTTCCGTTGATTATCAAGGCATTGGATGGCTGAGAATGCCCTGAGTTTGGCACTGGACCGCCCATTGTGCCTAATGTAATCCATTCGTTTTTTATATTTTTGCTACTGGCTGCAACCTGAAAAGCAATGCTCAGATTCAGTAATAACAACAATAGCAATTTCGATAAGCTCATTTCTATACCTCTTAAAAAATGATTAGAACTGTTGCCAGGACAAGCGCTGACGCATAAAAATCAACAATTCTGTAATACATTATTAACTATATCGACTAAATTTATATCGAAAAAATTGATTTTACTGATACCTGTCAGCAATTAATTAGATACGTAATAGCTTGGAAATATTCACTTTAGCGGGTAGTTAAATTGTGCTGTCGGTATGAGTAACCCTATAAAATTGTTCCCAAAAATGTCGAGAAGAAGATTTAAGATAAGTTATAAGCAACTGAATTATTTTAGTTTTACTCTAACACAGCAACAGTTTTAGCGGTCCGTTGGAGATACAAGATTTTCCTTTCACTCATCGTTACCGGTTACTCAACTCAACGATTTTTCCAAGATTAAAGTTTAGACCTGCTTTAGCATTTTCTTTCATTTCATAAAAAGGCCTACTGCGCCTTATCCCCTGCAGGCATAAGCCGTGTTTGTTGCACTCAAACCTTCAAGGATTTAATACTTACAGACCTAGGTATCCATTTTATTGATGCAAAGTATCAGAAAACACCGCGCTTCAGAATTGTTAACCTAATGTATATTTATTGAAACTCAATGTAAAAAGTCGTAATGAATAAATTTTTGGACATTTAAAGTTTAACTAAAAACCTCTTAAAAACAGAATTTTATATCAAGCGTCGATTTTGAATATCAGTAAGGTGACACTCATGACACGAAAGAATCTAGTACGAACTGCCGTCTTAATTGGCCTATTCGGAGGAGGCTCGGCCGTTGCTCAAACTGCTGAAGTCGAATCAAAAGAGAGCGATAAGAAAAGCAATGATGGCTTTGAAGTTATTCTTGTTAAAGCACAGCGTACAGCGCAAAACTTGCAGGAAGTTCCTGTTAGTGTTCAAGCATTAAGCGCTGCGGACTTAACGAAACAAAATATTAATGAACTGACTCAACTCTCTCAAATTGCGCCCACCTTGCAAATCGGACAAGACAATACTTACGCGATTCGAGGTATTGGGTCACAAATTTCTACCGGCACCACGGATCCTAGCGTAGCACTTGCCATTGACGGCGTTAGCCTGGGAAGAAATACTTTAGGCGCGGTTCCATTTAATGATATCGCATCTGTAGAAGTATTAAATGGGCCTCAAGGGCTTCTATTCGGCAAAAATGCCTCGGCAGGTTTAGTTAATATCACCACTAATAAACCCTACATTGGTGAAACCAGTGGTAACATTAACCTCGAATATAACAAGCGCAGTACAACACCAACCGGGGCCGTAGGTAAAGTTGTAAATGGAACAATCAACCTTCCAGTGAGTGATAACTCTGCTTTACGTATCAACGCACATTGGTCTGATCAAGATGCCCTTACCGAAAATGTCGCCCCTTCACCAGATAAGAAAGTAGACCCAGACCAACGCAAAGCCAGCATAAAAGCCAAGTATCTTTATGATAATGGGCCTCTGTCTATTTACCTTATAGCGGATTACACAGAAAATACGGGTAATGGAGAACGTTTTTCAAGAACCTATCGAAATGTTGATGAAGCAAGTGAGATTAACGACCTGCTTGATGCAAATGGCATCGTTCCCGGCCCCGAAAACTTTCAGAATGACGCTGATGGCGAACACTATGGCAATGTAGAAATTGGCGGTGCTCAGGCCGAAATAAGCTACTTATTTGAGAACGGCATAGAACTGATAAATCTCGCGGCCTATCGGTATTTCGATAGCGAACGCTCCATCTATGGTGACTTTTCAGCGCTGGTCGACCAGGTAGTCAATACCAATCAAACTGAATATGACCAGTTCTCAAATGAATTACGATTAGTCATTCCACAGAATGACAACTATAGCGGTCAACTAGGTTTATTCTACTTTAAGTCAACTTCTGATATTGACGCTATCCTGGAAGTTGTTGGCCCGCCGCCTTTTGTAGCGGTTGAATTTCCGTTTTGTGTAGGCGCTGAAATATCGGGGCCGCCTCCAGGTTGCCCATATAGCAATGATGTTTTTCTGGGCAGTGACTCAATCACTAAATTTGACCAAACAAGTTACGCAGTATTCGGTCAGTTTGATTTCTATATAACTGATCAATTGACAGCTATTGCCGGTGCGCGTGTTACCAGAGATGAAGTTGACACAGATGTGTTGCAGCAGCAACGCAATTATTTTGTTTCAATAGGCGGTGCCACAGGACGCTTCATAGACTCAATCGATAATACCAATTTAAGCTGGAAAGTGGGATTAAACTATCAGGCAAAAGATGATGTGATGCTATTCGGCACTATAGGGCAGGGCTATAAAGGTCCCGGATTTAATACCGAAAATCTCGGACTGGAAGAAGTACCTTTTGCAGTAGAGGATGAAGTGTCCACTACAATTGAAGCCGGTATTCGAAGCAAATTATTCGATGACAGAGTTATTTTCAACGTTACGTTTTTCAACACTGACTTTGATAACTATCAGGCCCAATCCTTCAACCTGGATGCACAAGGCTTCATTCTGCAAAATGCAGCCACAGTAACTTCCAGAGGGGCTGAGATTGCAGTGAAAGTCTGGGCAACCGATAACCTGACATTGACATGGGATACCTCATTGCTTGATTCTACTTTTGACGAATTTGAAGGTGCCTCATGCACTCCGGATTCACTTGAATGTGGTTCAGAAGATACGTTTTTTGATGCGTCAGGCTATCCAACGCCACTCTCAGCGGATGTTACCTCAAGCCTCCAGGCATCGTACGAACGAGAACTATCGGGCTCAATGTATGGCTTTATTAATGCCAGTATGTATTACCGCTCGGAACTAAACTACGGTATTGCGTCACCTGAGCGTGTGATTGGCTCTGTTACCACGTTTAATATTAATATGGGTATATCAACCTATGATGGCTGGCGTGCAGCAATATTCTGCAATAATTGCACCGATGAAAAGGTGCCTACTTCCATTGCATTTGATCCGGGTGAAAATAACCGCGGGTTTGAATCGACTCAGCAATCCTGGGGATTAAACTCCGTTCGTTCAATCGGTATTTCGGTTTCGAAAACGTTCTAACCCTCAGCGTTTAGCAATAACGAGCACTGGACAGGCACACCCTGCCAGTGCTTTTTTATGCTCCCCCTGTCATGCCCCTAGTCATGGACAGGCACTCTCTATCCCTGCGTACAGTTGGCATTTATTCTTGCTTCGGCAAAATAAGGCTTAATACCAACTTATATAGGTTTAATACTGTGCCCAGACCTCGTAAAAGCCTAATCAATTTATCAGACACACCGTTTTATCATTGTATTTCTCGCTGCGTACGCAGGGCCTATTTGTGTGGGGAAGATGAGCTCACTGGCAAAAGCTACGAACACCGCCGACAGTGGGTTGAGAATAGGCTCCTGTTTTTGGCTGGAGTGTTCTGCGTGGATGTTTGTGCCTTTGCAGTCATGAGTAACCACACTCACGTGGTATTACGGATTAATAAACAAAAAGCCGATGATTTATCAGTGAAAGAGGTTATTACACGGTGGCATAAACTGTATAAGGGTGTGCTACTGACTCAGCGTTTTATTCAATCAGACGATAACGATGCAATGACTGACGCTGAAGTCGAAACCGTAAAATCCATTGCTGAAGTTTACCGGGGTAGGTTATACGATATCAGTTGGTTTATGCGCTTACTTAATGAATACATTGCCAGGCTGGCTAATAAAGAAGATGACTGCACCGGCCACTTTTGGGAGGGCAGGTTTAAATCGCAAGCTTTGCTCGACGAAGCGTCAGTAGCGGCTTGTATGGCTTATGTCGATCTTAATCCAATTCGCGCAGGTTTGGCGAGAACCCCGGAATTATCAGACTATACCAGTATTCAAAAAAGAATTACTGCGGCAAAATCAAATCGTCAGCCACAGGCTCTTCTCCCTTTTATCGGCAACCCAAGGAACAATATGTCTGATGGATTACCTTTTCGTATCGAGGATTATCTGGCAATTGTTGAGCTAACTAGCCGCCAATACACCTCAAAAAAGCAAGTGAAAATTGACGATACTGTTGCACCAATGCTTACAAGAGTAGGTATAGGGGACGCGGCCTGGCACACTATGATAGCGGGCATTGAATCAGAGTTTAAAACCACAGTGAGTATTGAAAAATTAGGCCATATTCAAAAACGTGGTTATCGATGCCGCTCCGCCTAGTTTTGTTTTTCAATCAAACCTATTGCAACATCTTCATTTTAAGTTTGCTCACCATCCTCCGCTAAAAATTCCAAACCGGAGGGCAAGAACTGCCCTGCAAATCACTAACCAGTAATCAACTCAAAAACTGTTAACTAAGCCCGCACAAAGTACCGAGTAAAAGAGTTGTTGCCCGGCCTTGATAACCTAGTAAATTGACTGTGACTGTCCACTTTAAGAGCTTAATTCTAAATGTCTGTCCTGACGGCTGCCAAAAGTGACTGCCACAGTAGAGGGTTTTCCAAAAGTGACAGTAACAGAGGTGGCTCAGATTGGTTGTGCAAGTGCGATAGCGCTGTCTCGCATAATATTAGTATGTTCAACTTTATCGCCGCCGGTGATTTCTATTTGTGCCAGGCGCCCCGAATTTTCCACGACCATACGGCAGCGTTCAAAGCGGCGGGTTTGAAACCCGGCTAACGCTTCATCAAGAGTGTCTGTCCTGGCGAGTTCGTCGGCGATTACTATTGCGTCTTCGATGCCAATACAGGCGCCTGAGGCCAGGTGGGGCGTGGTAGCGTGCACGGTATCGCCAATCAGTAGCACCCGGTTTTTATACCATGGCCCCGGCATCAACATACCCTCAAGCGGGCGATAATGAATAAGTGAATCCTCATCCAGCATGACCGCCAATTTTTGCACCATCGGTGCCGGAAAGCCGGCCAGCAGCGCTTTTAGTTTTTCCATGTAGGTGGCTGAATCGATGCGCCCATTGGTTTCACGGTTCTCGGTAACGAACATATACATTTCGTCAGCCGACATGGGGTTTACACCGGCCTTAATGTGCGGTCCTACCCACATCGTCACGTTGTCAATTTCCGGCAATCTCGGCAATACTGCCCGCCACACACCTTGTCCAATGTAAGCTGGTCCTTCAGCCTCTGGAAAAACAGCCCTGCGAACTGAAGAATTCAACCCATCAGCACCAATCACCAGGTCATAGCTATCTGAGGTCCCGTCAGTAAAACTTACCTCAATGCTATCTCCCCGGTCATTAATTTGTTCAAAGGTTATACCCAGGCGCACATTCACGTTTGTTTCGCGGGTCTTCGCGGCCAGTATTTTAGCCAGTACCGGGCGCATTATAGCGCCGCCACCAGGAGCGTCTTTGCCCATTAACGGCGGAGCCGGAATGAATGCAAGGTGCTGTCCGGTGGGCGCATGAACATCCAGGCCTTTGTGAGTCGCGCCCTGAGCCAGAAACTCATCGAGAATACCAATTTGGGCGAAGGCACGAATGGTGGCTCCGCCAATGCTGATCCCAGCACCGTCTGTGCGCCAGTCCTTATCTATTTCCACCAGGTCAACGGCAATCCCTTTTTTACTAAGTTCGATAGCCGCTGACATCCCAGAGAAACCACCACCAATAACCAAAACCTTTTCTACACATGCTCTCATTTTTTATTCTCCCCGGTCGGGCTAGTGATAAGCCAAACCGTGTTGTTTTTAACCGTCACTGGCACAGGCGTTAATGACTCACCGCGGCATGGGCCGCTAACGCAATAGCCCTCATCTATAGTGAATAAGGCTCCATGTGCAGCGCAGACAATATGTTCGCCGCGACTGTCCAGATAGGCATTTTTCTTCCAGGGGAGCGAGGTATCACCGTAGTGCGGACAAACATCCGAGTAGGCATACACCTCGCCATTGCGAAACACGGCAAACACCGTATCCCGCCCATCATTGAAAGGGTCAAAGCCCAGTGCCCCATTGCTTAGCTCGTCCAGGGCACAAAGCATGATCCCATCGGGCATCAGGGAGCCTCCCGCGGCTTACCTCCCGCTCCCGGTGGCGGAGGTCCCATCGGCGCCCACTTTTCTCGATATTGCAGTAAGAACACCTGGGAGTTATCTGCGCCAGGCGGCGCCTCACGGGCAGTCCAGCTATCGTCGTGAAGGTCCATATCAGCATCAAATTCCATGTTGCAGCCAAACGGGCTTTTGAAATACCAGAACCAGTTAGAACCAAAGATATGCCGCCCAGGCCCCCAGAAACTCTGATACCCCTTGTTCACCATATTAGTCCCCGCCGTCATTACGTCGGTAGGCCCGCCCATGTGAAAGGTAAAGTGCTCGATACCCTGCATATGCGGTGGCGTCTGTATGAAAAACAAGGTGTGATGATCGGTGGTGCCCGCCGGGCGCATAAAAGGCCCAACGTGGGTAAACCGATCAGTGGTAACAAAGCCTAGTCGGTCACGGTAGAAAGCTTCCGCTTTGGGAAAGTCCGGTACAAAATACACCACATGGGAGAGTGATCTGGGCACGCCTACATCGTCTTTGTTTACTGCAGTTAAGTTGACACCGCGCTGGGCAACTGCCCCCGGCGCATTGACTTTTTCCGCTTCCAGCTCCAGGCTTTTGCGCTGGGTTATCATAAAACCGAGTAAAAAGCCCAAATCATCAAAGGCTTCTATACTGCCGTCGTCGAGTGTGGTCACTTCACGATCTTTACTGAGCTCAGCCTTTATTGCATCGATGTCAGCCTGGCTTTTAACCCCATAAACGGTTTTACGAATCGCACTACCGGTCGACAGTGGTGCTGCGAGCGACTCATCATCTGCGGCGTAGACCTCTATCCCTGTACCATCCAACGCCACAAAACGGTTATCGCCGCTCGCGGTTAGGCCGTAATCCAGCGCAAACTGACGGCAGGCCTGCACGTCATCTACACCAAAAATCAATAATTCCGGGCCAATAATATTCATCTGGGTTTCCTTATTATGCGGTAGTCGCTTTAAAAGTTTCTGCAACCCAGTCAGCTATATAGTGGCCAGCGTTGGCACTGTTATCAAAACTGGAATGTTGAACGCCGCCCTCACGGTCGGTGAATATTTTTAGTTCACGTTTGGGGCTGTTAATTAGCTGCTCATAGGTGCGATATGCCCATTTGAGCGGGATTTGAGAGTCCTTTTCGCCATGGGTAACCAAAAAGGGCACTTTGATTTTTTCGATCTGGCCATCAAGGTGAACGTTTTCGGCAATTTCCATAAATTCATCAATGTCTTTTGCTCCCCATGCCCAGCAAACATGATCCCAGTAATGGGGGACCGGAAAATCACCTTCTTTTTCCAACCGACGCTTTTGCACATCACGCCAGTCATGATTAGCGCCCCAACATACTCCCAGTGCCAGTCTGGGCTCGTTCGCCACCGCTCTCGGGCAGTGATAGCCGCCCAGCGATACGCCTTCCATACCAATTCTGTTATTGTCTGTGTCATCCCGCGCTTCCAGGTAATCCACAACCTTGGCCGCCCAAAACTCGGCATCAAAACGGGCAGGAATTTCATGCAAGCGCAACGCTTCTCCGGTACCGGGCTGGTCAACAATTAAAGAAGCCACACCACGTTTTGCCAGCCATTGCGGTAAGCCAACGCGATATTTCATTTCTTTGGTTGAGTCCAGGCCATTCACCTGAATCAATACCGGAGCAGGCCCTTCAACACCTTCTGCACGAACGTAGAGCGCCGACAAATGCTTACCTTCATAGGGAATTTCCACCCGCTCGCAATTTTCCTTGCCTAAAGTAATGCTCTTTTGAAACAATCCTAAAGCTCTGCGATACAGTTCCAGCCGGCCCGGTGCTTTATGCCCCTGCAAACGTTCACAAGTAATAAGATAGGTGGCTGCCCGGTTGTATTTTTCGCCGGCAGAAATCATGCGGCCGCGGCTCTCATCCTCTTCAGCCAGCACACACAGCTTGTCGGCCATTTTTGCCCAGGTATCCCTGAAGGCTTCGGTACCCTCTTTATCTTTTTTGGTGGCTGCTTCCTGCAACGGACCACACATCTCTTCGATTTCGCCAATCCGGGCGCCCATTTCAATAGCCAGATTGACCGACAGGTTCCACACATAGTTGGTGGGAAAATACTTAAACATGTTAACTCCTATGATTTGTGCTTAGGCACAAAAGCCACGGCTCTGACAAAGCCCGCCGAGGCGTGTTTGATTTTGTATGGGAAACAGGACACCAGAAAACCGGTGGCGGGAATGGCCTCGAGATTGGCCAGCTTTTCCATTTGGCCGTAGCCAATGTCGCGACCAGCCTTGTGGCCTTCCCAGATGATGCTCGGATCCTTATCCTGTAAGAAACGTTCTCGGGTAAATTTAAACGGTGCGTCCCAGCTCCAGGCATCTGTGCCAACCACCTTGACGCCCCGTTCGAGTAAATACATGGTTGCCTCACGCCCCATGCCTACCCCGGCTTCTAGGTAACCAGGCTGGCCAAAAATGGCGCCGGCGCGGGTGTTCACCACCACAATATCCAGCGGTTGCAAGGTGTGGCCGATGCGCTCGAGTTCAGCTTCCACATCGGCACCAGTTACCACATAGCCATCCGGAAGGTGGCGGAAATCAAGCTTCACCCCGGCCTGAAAACACCACTCCAGTGGCAACTCATCAATACCATAGGCTGGCTTACCGCCATCCGTGGTAGACGCATAATGCCAGGGCGCATCCATATGCGTGCCGCTATGCGTGGTAATTTCCAGTCGCTCCGCGGCCCAGCTTTCCTCACCGGGTAGCTGATCTATAGTTAGCCCTGGAAACATAGCCTGCATTTCAGGAAAGCCTTCCTGATGATCCATGTAATCGATTTTGGGCAGTAACGGCGGCGGATCGGTATGCGGGTTGTTCTCCAGGGTCACAGAGAGATCCACCATCTGATATTCAGCAGGATTAAACATTATTGCTCCTCCAGCGTAACGGTTTGTTGAATAGCGCCAAACACACTGTTTCCGGCACTATCCAGTACCTCCATAGACAGGGTTTCACCAACGTTTAAAAAGGCAGTTTGCGGGGCACCATGGGCTATCATTTCTTTCGATCGAAGTTCGGCAATACAGGCCTGCCCCACTTCTGGCGCGGCATTGGAAACCGTACCTGAGCCAACCACCGTACCGGGGTTTAACCTGCGGGTTTTGGCCACATGGGCAATGACATCATGAAAACCAAAGTGCATCTCAGCACCGCTGGGATTGCCAAACCAGGCGCTGTTGCGCTCAATATTTACCGGCAATTGCACCTTTCCAGCCTGCCACGCATCGCCCAGTTCATCCGGCGTTACCGCAATTGGTGCAAAGGCAGTGGCACCTTTAGCCTGCACAAAGCCAAAACCCGTTTTCATTTCCCGGGGCGCCAGCGCGCGGTAGCTAATGTCATTAAGTAACACCACCAGCCGTATGGCATCGAGGGCCTCCTGGGCACTTGCTCCCACGGGCACCGTATCGATGATCACACCAAACTCCCCTTCGAAGTCAGCCCCCAGGGTCGGATCAGGCGTCACCAGCGGATCGGTTGGCCCACTGAAATTGTCGCCAGCGCCCTGATACACCAGCGGGAATTTATCCATATCCTCGATAGGGTCGAGATGAAAAGCCTTTTGCATTAAATGCCCGTGGTTTAAAAAACACGAGCCGTCCAGCCATTGCCAGGCTCTTGGCAACGGCGCGATTAATGAAAAAGAAGAAAGCGGTTGCGCGGCATCAAGCAAGCCATCGTTCAACTCGCGGTAACGAGTCTGTAACCGTGACTCAACGTCTGCCCAGCGGCTTAGCGCCTGTTGCAAAGTGGAGGCGATGTCCGGCACAGCACAGGCTCGAGACATATCCCGGGACACCAGAAGCAGACGGCCGTCCGCCGAAGGGGATTTTTCAGATGCAAATTTCATGTAATTTCCTAACCGGGAAAACCAATACCTGTTGGCTTTTCGCACTCAGCCGGAGAATTCCCAGCCGGAAAGCGTTAACAAGTTTTCAACATTTGCAGTCTAAAAGTTTCTTGATAAAACAAAAAATTAAATGTATTGATTAAAAGTATCTACAAATTTAATACTTCATCAACACAAGCAGAGGTAATGAGATGCGTTTTGAACAGTTAGATTTGAATCTTTTAGTCGCTCTTGATGTGCTTCTGGAAGAGCAGAATATCTCCCGCACGGCAGAAAAACTCTACCTTTCCCAGTCAGCCACCAGCAGCATACTGGCTCGCTTACGGGATTATTTCAAAGATGATCTGTTTGTTCAGGTTGGCAGAAAGATGCAGCCTACGCCCTATGCACTGGAATTACAGTTACCTATTAAAGAAATGTTAAATATCGTGCGTGGTTCCATCACGCACCGGCGCCAGATGGATCTGCAAAACTACAGCCGGCATTTTCGCATTATCGTCTCTGATTACATTTTGCAGGTGTTTCTCACCGACGTTATTAAAAACGTATCGAAGGAAGCGCCTAACCTCAGTTTTGAGTTTCTCACCCCGTTCACCATTGAATCTGACGCTCTGTCACGCAGCAGTGTAGACATGATGATTGCCCCTGAACAGGTTATGATTGAAGGCTACTCCACGGCTTTTTTTACCAGTGACGAACTGGTATGTATCGCCGATAAAAATAATCCCAGGGTCAGCGAAGGTCTGAGCCGTGAAACGTTTTGCGATTGTGGGCACATTTCAGTGGGGTTTGGGCGGGTTAGCTTGTTAAGTATTGAAAAGTGGCTGGTCGAATCAAAAGCCTTAAAACGCCGTATTGAAGTGATTACCAACGACTTTACCACCATGTGTCGTATGATTGTGGGTACCGAGCGCCTGGCCTTGCTGCCGAAAAAATTCGCCGAGCTGAATGCTAACTTTATGCCGTTAAAAATATTGCCTTTGCCTTTTGAAGCTCCCTCGTTTACCGAGCATCTTATGTGGCACCCCACCCTCGACAGCGATCCCGTACACAGCTGGTTACGCGATAAAATTATCGCTCAGGGACAAATAAGCCAACAAAAATAGATATCAATTCACGCAATATAGCAGCAAAATAGTGAGACTTAACGGATTTTAACTACCATTTAACTGCCTTTTATAGCGTAATGAGAAAGGCTCCATTTAATTAAAATTAGTGATAGTATTCAGAAAAACCATGAAAGTTGTGCATAGATTAAAATGATAGAACGTTTTCACCTGCAACTGCTAACAGCGGTTGATGAGTGCGGCACCCTTACGCTCGCTGCCGAAAAGCTGCATCTGAGTCAGTCGGCACTGAGTCACAGCATCAAAAAGCTGGAACAGCAACTGGGCACGCCAGTTTGGGAAAAAGACGGTCGCAGACTTCGCCTTACCCAGGCCGGGCGGCAGATACTTATCCTGGCCAGACGCGTGTTACCGCAATTTGAGCACACCGAATTATTGCTTACTCAAATCGCCAAAGGCCAGCGCGGCTCACTGCGCATAGGCATGGAATGTCACCCCTGTTATCAATGGCTGTTAAAAGTGGTGAGCCCGTTTTTAGATACCTGGCCGGGCGTCGAAATTGACGTAAAACAGGAATTTCAGTTTGGTGGCATGGGGGCCCTGTTTGACTATGATATCGATGTGCTGGTGACCCCGGATCCGCTGTTTAAAAGTGGCGTGACATTCATTCCGGTGTTCGATTTTGAACAGCGGCTGGTGGTTAGTCAGTCGCATCCGCTGGCATCCCGCCAGCAGATTGAGCCCGGGGATTTGCAACATGAAACCCTGATCACGTATCCGGTTGAACCACAGCGGCTGGATATCTTCAGTCAGTTTTTATCACCGGCAGGATGCACGGTAAAACGTCATCGGCACATAGAAGCCACCGAAATCATGCTGCAAATGGTTAGTGCTGGCCGTGGCGTGGCTGCGCTTCCGGGCTGGCTGGTAGATACGTATGCCGAAAAATTGCAACTGGTGAGTTTGCGCTTAGGCAGCGCTGGGATCCAAAAACACATTTATCTGGGTATGCGCAACAACGACGTTAATATCGATTACATTGCCGATTTTGTACGACTGGCAAAACAAACTGAAAATCAGGTCGATACAGCGTAGTTATACGTTTAAAGCCAGTTCATGTCCGGTCATTTTTGATACACTCTTACTATCAATTGTATCACCACTACCTTTAAGCCATTCCTCTTTGCTATGAAGCAGTTTCGACCTACCCATTATGCCGGCTGGCTGGCTTGTTTCACTCTGTTGACTTATTTGTTGTCAGTGGCCGGTCTGCTGCATGCTGATATCGCTACGGTGGCAGCCTGGCTTACCTTGTTCACAATGTTGCCTGCGGTCAAGGCATCAGCCAGAAAGCAATCTGCAGTACTATTTATTCTGGGCGTACTGGGCCTGGCCACAGGCTATTGGCAAGGCGCAGAGATTAGCTGGCGCAGTGTGTATTCAGCCAATGTGCCGCTGTTAACTATGTTTGTGGCTATTACGTTCTTATCGTTAACCAATGCTCCGGGCGGTGATGAACGTTTACCCACGGGCAACAGGGCTGCGGCTATCACGGCGCTGGGCACCACTTTACTGGGCGCTGTGATTAATATGTCGGTGATCTTTGTGTTCGGGGACCGACTGAAACGCGGCGGCACCCTTACCGATGCACAGCAGATAGTGCTGGCCCGCTGCTTTACGGCCGCCGCCTGGTGGTCGCCGTTTTTTATTGCCACCGGCGTGGCATTAATGTACGCACCGGGAATGGCGTGGAAATCGACGGTAGCGCCTGGCGTCATTATGGCTTTGCTGGGCATTACCTACACATTACTGGATGTAAAACGCAAAGCAACAACGCCTTTCGAAGGTTACCCGCTTAAAGCAGAAAGTCTGATTATTCCGGTATTAATGGCCATTGCTGTGCTGGTATTGCATCATTTTTTCCCGCAGTTCCGGATTATGATCCTGATAAGCCTGTTGTCGGTGCTCGGCGCTTTGCTATTTATGCCCCAGCGTCCCCGACTGCGGACTCTCAAAGACTTTGTGGATAATCGGCTGCACAGTGCCGGCCCTCAGTTTGCGCTGTTTCTGGCGGCCGGGGTATTTTCCGCCGGGATCAAAACTCTGATAGACCTTCACCCCGGGCTTGTTGACCTGCATCAGTTCAGTTTCGATGCCCGGATGTTTGCCATCCTGCTGGCGTTAATGGTTATTGCCGGTTTGCTCGGGGTTCATCCGGTCATCAGTATCGCTGTGGTTAGCCCGGTATTACTGCCATTAAACCCAAACACCACCAGCCTGGGTTTTATGTTTCTTTCCACCTGGGCGATTTCCACCGGCTCGGGGCCGTTATCAGGGATAGGTCTTATACTTACCGGCCGCTATGGCGCCTCCTCGCGCCGTATTATCGGCAATAACTGGCACTACGTAATCGTTATGTGGGCACTTGCCAGCCTGGTCAATATGCTGATTCTGGCATAATTTAGCCGATGAGCTTCACCCCTATTTGACCCTGCCTTAAGTATCTTGTCGGCACATATTGCTAACACACTTACTTAAGGAACCTCCATGAAAAAACACACCTTCGCAGCCACTTTGATGGCGTTATCGTCTGTGTTCAGCACGATATCCGTGGCAGCCGACCTGGATTATGACTACCTCCAACTGGGTTACGCCGCGGGCGATTATGCCGACATTGCCCCCTTTGATTTAAAGGGCCCTGAGTTTGAAGCCAGCTATGAAATTAGCCACCACATCTTCATCACCGGTAAATACCGCAGCGCCGACGACAAGATAAGCCAGTACACTTTGGACGAAACAAACTGGCAGGCGGGCGCCGGTTACTATTACCATTTGAATCAGAACACCGTGTTCGATGGACGCCTTTATTATGGTGAAATCGATTTTAAGTTATCTGACAACGAAGAATCAGCCAAAGACGGCACGCATTTTTACAGTATCGTGGGCAACGTGCGTCATCAGCTAACCAACCAGATTGAACTGTTTGGCGGGCTGGAAGTACAAAAATGGCACAAAGGCTCCAACCAGAAGGCTTATCGTCTGGGCGCACAATACGCGTTTGGAGAAACCAGGCAGTTTGTAGTGGGCGCAGAATACACCAAATTCTCAGACTCCGAGTGGTGCAAGCTGTTTGCCCGCTACGTTTTTTAATCCCCTCCCTTCTGTCGTCCCGACTCCCCGGGGCGACAAACCCTGCAACTTTGTTTTCACGCTATGAAAAGTCTTCACGTTGCCGTTTGGCAACAGCCAGCCATTATTGTTAATTGTGCGCACAAAACTTCATCGATCGTGAAAAAAACTCACATAAAAACAGCATCTAACAGGCTTTTTGCGGCTGGCATGCCGTTTGATAAAGGTTAGTTAACTAATGAAAACCGGCGGCGATTCACTGCCGGATTGTTAGCTCATTCGGTTTACGACAAAGAGGACACGACTATGAACAAGACACTAATTGCTTTATCCACCCTGACAGCCATGACCTCATTTAGCCTGAGCGCTCAGCAAACACCTGCTGACATTAATGAAGCGGGATTCTATGTGGGTGGAAATTATGGTTATCTACGTGTGGAAGGTGAAGATGACTTCGACGATGACAAAGATGTATGGCAGGGCATTGCAGGTTATAAATTTAATACCTGGGTTGCTGTAGAAGGTTCATATATTGATTTTGGTGACTATGGTTCGTCAGTAGCCGGCGCAGAAACAGACGGTTATACCCTGGCCCTCAAAGGCATAGTACCTGTGGTTGGTAGCCTGTCTGCTTATGCCAAGCTCGGTCAGTTGTGGTCGGAAACAGATTACCGGCTGGCTGGTTATACAACTTCAGAGGATGACGAAAGCCTGTTTGTGGGGGCGGGACTAAGCTATGCATTGTCAACAAATCTGCTGGTGAATGCTGAGTACGTGGTGTATGACACCGAACTGGACGCAGACAGTGCTTTTGATGATATTGACGACACCGATTTTGAAACAGACCTGAAACAAGCCAGTATCGGTATCGAATATCGCTTCTAGTCAGACCGGCAGTTTACCTGTCGACCTGACAGCACGGGCAAAAATAGCTCCTGCGGCTGCTTCGTTCAGCGCGCAGGATTGTTTCATTACAGCGCCTGCATGGCTGCCCTTCCCGGTCGAAAACCATAAACCTTTCTGCTTCATATTCAGCCGCCGAATGCCGTGCACGGACAGATGCAACAATGGACGCAGTATAGCCCCCCGTTTCATATGCACGGTAGGTAACCTGTAAAGTTTGTTCTGCCAAGTGATTGATTTGCTCATCATTCAGGTGAGCAGGCTTCTTATCGGGATGAATACCAGCAAAGAATAAGATTTCGCTGCGCAGGTAATTACCCATCCCGGCCAGAAACCTCTGATCGAGATAAAGTGCCGCCAGGCTTCGATTGCGAAACCGCGAACTGGTTAATCTTTGTTGTATCACTTCCGGCGTGACCGTCTGATTGAGAATATCAGGGCCGAGTTTGCGCAAAAACGGATGTTCACTGAGTTTCTCGCTTGGCCACACACTGATATCGGATGCACTGTAAAGCAGTGCGCTATGCTCGTCGGTATGTAAGCCAAGACGAAGAGAGCGATTAGTTTCAGGCAACTCATCAAGGGGGACAATTACCCATCGCCCATACAACTGATTGTGAGAATAAATACTCATGTCGTTGTCGAAGTGCAGCAACATAGCTTTTCCCCGACAGCTCACTTGTGTTACTCGCTGGCCACTCAGTTCAGACTGAAAAGGCTTTAATGACTGCAGCCCTACGGTAACTTTGTTGATCTTCTGGTTTTGTAAAACTTTAGCTAAGGCATCGGCGCTTTGGCGGATCTCTGGGCCTTCTGGCACGGCTTATTCCCCGAAACAGCTTTAAGATGTGCCTTATACGTGAAAGGGCAGGGATTTGGATGAAAGGTTCAGGCCTGCCATTGCCAGTCCTCGTGGTGCAAGCCCAGGGCTTCAACAAAGTGGAGATAATCGGTGCGTCCCATCGCCCGGGCCACCGTTTTAAACTGAGACTTTGCCTTGATACCTTTCACCTGCAATAACTCAAGGCGTTTATCGGCGTTGCCATCAAATTGTGAGTCGAGAATTTGTGCAGCCTTGTTATGAGCATCCCAGTAATCCAGCACATAGCCTATCAAGCGCCTGAAAATCCCCGGCATTCGCTTATCTTCCAGCGGTCCTGCCAGACCGGAGTTGGCCACGGCTTTTTGAAACGAAGACACCGTTTCTGATTGAGCAGCGACTTCCAGCGCCTCTAACACGCGCTGAATTTCTGTTAATAATTTCCTATGCGCCAGACTGCCATACTCACTTCCAACGAGCATTTCTATATCAGTCAGCAGCATATCTAAATTGACCAGATGTCGTTGTGTTGTTCCCATGATCCAAAACGAGGTGGTAAAGGCGCCGCGCCAGCAAACCTCAAGAATACCACGAACTTTCATCAGGTTTCATTGCCTTTACCTCATTCAGCGCGAAAAGTCCGTGTCCGGCACATCTGCTTGACCTGGTGACGCCTGCAAGTCCACTGCATTTACCTGTGCTGCAAGCAGGAAAAAACGCTAAAAGTGTTAACAATTTGTTTCACAATGGATTTTTCGAGCTATTTCAACATTTTCCCCGAATGAGGAGAAAAACCTAACACCGAAAATATATTCATTAAAAAACATAATGTTAGCCAGCTTTTTGTTTTTCCAATCAAGTGCATCTGATTTTTTAATTATGCAAATTCCCTTTCCTCGTTAACACTTATAAATGTTAACAAACACTGTATTGTACATTGTTCACATTCGAAACGAGGAAGGACAAATGAAATTGAAGAAGACTTTATCATTAGCGGCAGCCGTGGCCATTGCCATGTCACCGGTGGTGCTGACATCACCTGCCCATGCGAATGCTGCAGAGCCTAAAGCTAATAGTTTTTGGTGGCCTGAACAGCTAGACCTGAGCCAGTTACGTGCTCACGGCGCAGAATCAAACCCATATGGTGAAGACTTTGATTATGCCAAAGAATTCAACTCCCTGGATCTAGAGGCGGTAAAAGCAGATTTACGTAAAGTACTGACTGATTCACAAGACTGGTGGCCAGCAGATTATGGTCATTATGGTCCTTTTTTCATTCGAATGGCGTGGCATGCAGCCGGCACTTACCGAATTCACGACGGTCGCGGTGGCGCCGGTGGTGGTCAGCAACGCTTTGACCCGCTGAACAGCTGGCCGGATAACGTCAACCTCGACAAAGCCCGTCGCCTGATTTGGCCGGTCAAACAAAAGTATGGCCGCAAAATTTCCTGGGCCGATCTGATGGCGTTAACCGGTAACGTAGCGCTGGAAGACATGGGCTTCAAGACCTTTGGTTATGCCGGTGGCCGTGAAGACGACTGGGAGCCGGATTATGTTTACTGGGGTCCTGAAGAAAAGATGCTGACCGATGAGCGTCGCGATAAATTTGGTAAACTGAAAGGCCCCTTAGCGGCAGTAGAAATGGGGCTGATTTACGTTAACCCGGAAGGCCCGCACGGAAATCCGGATCCACTGGCTGCAGCCAAAGACATCCGTATGTCATTTGGTCGGATGGCGATGAATGACGAAGAAATTGTTGCGCTGATTGCCGGCGGTCACACGTTCGGTAAAGCCCATGGCGCCAAAAAACCGGCTGACTGTGTCGATGCAGAGCCTGCGGCGGCCGATATAGAAGAGCAAGGCTTTGGCTGGAAAAACAAGTGTGATAAAGGCCACTCAGAAGACACGACCAGCAGTGGCCTGGAAGGCGCCTGGACAGTCACTCCAACCCAGTGGACAACAAATTATCTGGATAACCTGTTTAGCTTTAACTGGGTGAAAACTAAGAGCCCGGCTGGTGCAACGCAGTGGATCCCGGACGATCCTGCAGCCGCCAACATGGTGCCTGATGCCCATGTGAAAGGTAAGCGTCATGCGCCTATTATGTTCACCACCGATATCGCTATTAAGAAAGACCCGGAGTTCCGCAAGATTGCCGAACGTTTCCGCGCCGATCCGGCCGAGTATGAACTGGCGTTTGCTAAAGCCTGGTTTAAATTGAATCACCGGGATCTCGGTCCTCGTGCCCGCTATTTAGGCGATGAGGTGCCAGATGAAGTATTGGTATGGCAGGATCCGGTTCCTGAAGTAAACCATGACCTGGTCACCGATGCTGACGTTCGTAAATTGAAGGCGAACATTCTGGACACCGGTTTGAGCGTATCTGAACTGGTGCGTGTAGCCTGGGCATCGGCTGCGAGCTTCCGCGGTACCGATATGCGAGGCGGTGCCAATGGCGCCCGTGTGCGGTTAGCACCACAGAATGGCTGGGCTGTGAATAACCCTGATGAACTCGACAAAGTATTGTTAAAACTCGAACAGGTAAAACGTGACTTTAACCGAAAAGCATCGGGTAATAAGCGCATCTCCACTGCTGATATTATTGTGCTGGCGGGCGCGGCGGCAATTGAAAAAGCGGCAAAAAATGCCGGCCACTCAATTACCGTTCCGTTTGTACCGGGCCGTATGGATGCGTCACAAGAAATGACCGACGTCCAGTCTTTTGCTGTACTGGAGCCAACTGCCGATGCATTTCGTAATTTTTACGACCCTGAAATGAACTACCTGTCGCCAACCGAAATGCTGGTCGAACGGGCGGATTATCTGAACCTTTCAGTACCAGAAATGACTGCACTGCTAGGTGGTATGCGGGCTCTCGATGCTAACTACCAGGGCATGGATCATGGCGTATTAACTAACACGCCAGGGGCACTGAACAATGCTTTCTTCACCAACCTGCTGGACATGGGAACCAAATGGCATAAAACCGATGAAGAAGGGGTTTATGAAGGTGTCGACCGTGCCTCGGGCAAAGCGAAGTGGACGGCAACGCCAGTGGATCTGATCTTTGGCTCAAATACAGAGCTGCGAGCAATCGCTGAAGTGTACGCAGCAGCCGATGCTGAACAGAAATTTGTTTCAGACTTTGTTGATGCGTGGGTAAAAGTAATGCAAAACGACCGCTTCGATCTGAAGTAACCCGTCATTGCTATGGAACAGACAGGTGGCTCTCAGCCACCTGTTTTTTTACTCTCTGTGACACTCAGCTCACAAGAAGCCGGCCACCTCAAGGACTTGTCGCACCTGGCCTTCAGTAATTGCGCTCGGACAAACTCCACGGTTAATCAATTCTTCCCGAACCACCGATGGATCGCAAGGTGATGCCACCTCTACTTCTTTTTTAATGTACTTAGCCAGTTGCTGTTGTAGTTGTCGGGTTAAACAAGACATAAATACCTCTAATACGCTTTGCTTGGGTCAGACACCATCCAGGATTGGCGAGCCAGAAATCGTTAATGCTTCACTACAGCATAAACCGGGCCAGACTCACTTTTATTAAGCGTATCAGTCACCTGCAAAAATTAGGGTCATAAGCACCCGGTCAGACTGTCAAATTATTCGACAAATATGTCCATATCAAAGAAAAACGGCCACGATTTTGTCGATAAAAACGCTATAATCGCCTTCCTCTGCTCACACTGACACCTGTTATGAGTCACTCTTCACACAAAATCGGTCGTTGGCACGGCGCTGGCCTGTTAACCACAACACTCCTTGGCACCAGCGTATTTATCCTGCCGCAGATGACCATTAAGCTTGCCGGCGACTACGCATTGTTGAGCTGGGTGCTGCTTATTTCGGCCATCCTCCCGGTAGCGATGGTGTTTGCAAAACTCTCGTCTCACTACCCTCACGCTGGTGGTCCGGCTTTCTTTGTGGAGAAAGCCTTTGGTGTTACGGCTGGCAGAACCATCGGTATGATGTTCTTGTTTGTGGTCCCGATCGGTGCGCCTGCTGCGATAATTATGACCTACTGGTTTATTGAAACCCTGTTGCAGTTGCCCCCTGTGTGGTCTTTGCCCGTGCAGTTAGCGATAGTCGGTTTGCTGCTGGTGTTAAATTATCGGGGCGTGCAGTTTTCTGCCACCTTACAACTGGGCCTGACATTTATTATCACCCTGGTGGTTTGCGCACTGCTTATAGGCGGCAGCCTGATGCCGGCACCAGTCTCGCTGAGCACCGCCGATTTCCGGCTGGATAGCACTCTGGCAGCCATGGGGTTGGCGTTCTGGAGTTTTCTGGGAATTGAAGCGTTATCGCATCTGGCCAATGATTTTCGCGATCCCAAACGGGATCTGGTGCCTGCCATAATGCTGGGTACTTTATTAGTCGGGGCCATATATATAGGTTGTACGTATTTACTGGTCGATGTCACCACATCCGATACACTGGCGATGGTGGATGTATTTAACCAGATTATCGGGGGATACGGCGCTTATGTGATTGGCTTGCTGGGCGTTGCCGGCGGTCTGGCTACAGTTAATGTGTACACTGCCAGTCTGTCGCGCCTGGCCTGGAGTCTGAGTCAGGACGGCGTTTTACCGGTTTATTTTGGCACGCTTAACCGATACGGCGTACCACAACGGGCTTTACAGGCAATCCTGCTGATTATGTCGATGACGCTGATCATTACGCATTTTTCAACCCATAACCTGGAAGACTTAATTGGCTGGGTTAATGGCGTTTTTGTCCTCATTTATCTGGCCAGTATGCTGGCAGCCTTTAAGTTATTGTCGCCACGACTGCGCCCTCTGGTTTACTTCGGCTGTCTGTTTTGCAGCGTTATTGCCTTGGGACTGGGTAACAAAATGCTTTATGCACTGGCTTTGTTTACGCTGTTTGCCCCTTTGATATGGTACCAACAGCGCCATCTCAAACTTAAGCACCCGTATAGTTGTTAAAGCACGCTAGCCGTTGAGGTTGGCGTGATGCCCACTGACCTGGATTCATTCTTCGGCAATTTATTCATTAAATTGCCGCGCCAATGGCCGGCAGCCTGCTCAGCACCACTGACTTCCTGAATAATACTTAACATCTTCACCATCGCATCAGTCATGGCAAAAGTACTGTTAGTTGCTGCGAGCACCTGTCGCTTCATATCAGGCTGGGTGATCTTCAACGACTTTATGACTTTGCTTTCTTCCAGATGATACATAGCAGAAGAAGGCAAAATCATTAATCCTTCGCCCTGAATCACCTGACGCAATCCTGTCATCAATTGGCCGGAGTACGCCTTGTCATGTTTAAGCGCGACGCCGGTATCCCGTTCATATTTTTCAATCAGGCGGCCGAGTGCATCTTTGGGGCCGGGGGTTAACAGTTCAAACTGACTCAGCTCCCAAAAACAAATAACGTCGCGGTTTCGCAATAACTGATAGTATGCGGAAGCTTCGTTAACGCCCACTACCAGATACATAAACTCTTCAATAAGCGGGTAAGCCGACATAAAGCGCGGCTCTACTTCCTGTTCGTAAGTTAGCGCTATATCAACCTGATTGGTTTTCAGCCATTCTTTCACCGCATATGACGGACCAGTACTGATTTCCAGTTTCAACTGAGGATAGGACTCATTTACCAACGCAATTAAAGACATTGACAGTACATTACCAATCGATGGCAACATGCCAACCCGCACTACGCCATGCTGATTGGCTGCCAGCTGGTGTAACTCCATCTTTGCGGCATTGATATCTTCAATCAGTTTTTTTGCATGCTTCTCGAAAACCTCACCGGCGGTCGTAAGACTAACGCCTTTGAAGCTTCTCTCAAACAATGCACTTCCCATTTCACGTTCAAGGTTAGCTAATTGCTGACTTATCGCCGGTTGGGCGATATCCAGTTCCCTTGCAGCAGCAGCAATACTTCCTTTTTGAACCGTGACAAGAAAATACTGAAGCTGTTTGGAATTCATATATTGGCTACTCAACTCGTCAATATTCATAGCAAACTGCGGGAAATCATAGGTTTGTAACATTCACTACAATTTGCCGCGTGCTGTTCATTTCTATTTTAATTTCAGCAAGTTACATGCCACCAAATGGTCAGGTTTTGGAGCCGAAGTGTTAATTTTTTGTAGTAAGCGCATTTATTATAAAATATTTTATTTGCCCAGCAAGGCATTAAGCCTTTGTAATTTAATAACTTTTACGCAGGGTCAATATTTTCTTTATAACCCTCAACATTCTTTTTTCTTCCGGAAACGCTTGCTCTTTTTTTAGTCTCTGTACTGTCGTCAGCAAAGTCTGACGCGCTCATTAAGTCCAAATAATGTTTAAATTTGGTGCTTTTACGATCCAATTTGGGGCAGGTTTAGCCAGCGACGTGATTTCACGCCTATCGTAGATGCACCTAAAAAGATCATAGCGATATGACAATTTAGGGAACACATGATGAAACTCAAGAAATTAAATGCAGCAATACTGGCAGGTCTTGCCGGTTATTCGCTTTCGATGACTGTCGCAACCACTGCATTAGCAGAAGAAGAGGCAGCGGAAGAGAATGTTGAGAAAATCGCAGTTGTGGGTGCCCGTGGTGCGCCTCGCTCCGTAACCAGCTCTCCAGTACCGGTTGATGTATTAACCGCTGAAGACATTACTGGTGTGGCGTCATCAGACATGAATGACATCATGATGACACTGGTTCCATCATATACCCTGACCCGTCAGCCCATTTCTGATGGTGGTACTTTTATTCGTCCGGCGCAATTACGCGGCCTGCCAACTGACAAAACTCTGGTACTGGTTAACGGTAAACGTCGCCATCGTGCTGCACTGGTTGAAATTGGTGGTTCTGGTACCCAGGGCCCTGATATTGCAACCATTCCTACTGCTGCGTTGGGCAGTGTAGAGGTTCTGCGAGACGGTGCAGCGGCACAGTACGGTTCTGATGCCATCGCCGGGGTTATCAACTTCCAGCTGAAAAACAATGCTGAAGGCGGCTCATTATCGCTGGATATTGGCCAGTATTATGAAGGTGACGGCGACCAGTACACCATCAGTGGTAACAAAGGTTTCTCTTTAGGTGACGACGGTTTCTTAAGCATCTCTGCAGAAGTCACTGATTCAGAGGCGACTTACCGCGGTGAGCAATATTGTGAAAGCTGGTTCTGTGTAGACGAACAAAGTGATGAATACATCGCAGCAGCGGAAGCAATGGGTAACTCAGTCCACGGTTCTCCTCAGGTACAGCCTTGGGGTCAGCCAAACTATAGTGGCGCAAAAGTTTTCCTGAATGCCGGTTATGCAATTAACTCAGACATGGAAATTTACTCTTTCGCTAACTATTCAGAAAGTGAAGGCGATGGTTCATTCTTCTATCGTTACCCAGGTAACGGCACCATAGAAGACCTGCGCGAACCTGATGGCTCTATCTACAGCCCACTGGAAAAATTCCCGGGTGGTTTTACGCCGCGCTTCTTCGGTGATATCACTGATTACTCTTTCGCAGCCGGCTTAAAAGGCATGACCGGTTCGCTAGGTTATGATATCAGCGGCCGTTACGGTTATAACGAAATTTCTTATACCCTTAAAAACACCATTAACCCATCAATGGGTCCTGACTCGCCTACTTCCTTTAAGCCAGGCGATCTGAGCAACGATGAATTACAATTCCAGGCTGATTTTACTTATGATCTGGCTGAATACGTACTGGCATTTGGTGCCAGCTACATGGAAGAATCCTATGAAATTTCGGCAGGTGACGCCGCTTCAGTAGAAGTAGGTGATTACTCTTCTCCTGATCCATGGGGCTTCTGTGACGGCACGGCATCAGCTGACGCACTGGCATCTGCCCTGGCAAATGGCCTGGATTGTAGTGATTCAAGTGACCCGGTTTATACTGCTGTAGGCGTTGGCTCTAACGGTTTCCCTGGTTATTCAGCTGCCTACACTGGTACTTACGAGCGTGATTCTTACGCTGTATACGCTGATATCTCAGGTGACATCACTGATAAGTTATTCGCACAAGCGGCAATACGTTACGAAGATTACTCAGACTTTGGCTCTGAGGTGGTTTACAAAATTGCCGGTATTTTCCAGGTAACTGACGAAATTGCTGTTCGTTCATCATTTGGTACTGGTTTCCGCGCGCCGACTCCTGGTCAGCAAGGTACGACCAACGTATCAACCCGTTTACCCAATGGTTTACCGGTAGCAACCGGTCTGTTCCCGGCTGGCAGTGCAACGGCACAGGCACTGGGTGCATCACCGCTTAAACCTGAAACGTCGACTAACTTCACCTTAGGTGCGACTGCTGATGTAGGCAACTTCACCTTAACAGTGGATTACTACCGCATTCTGCTGGAAGACCGTGTTAACGCTATTTCCACCCTGGACGTGTCTGCAACTGAAGTAACCGACCCGGATGCAGATGGTTATGACGCGTATCAACGTTACCTGGCACTTGATGCAGCAGGCGTTGACGGTGCTAATACCATCGGTGGTGTATTCTACTTCCAGAACGCATTCGATACGGTAACTCAGGGTATTGATATTGTTGGTACCTATAACTTTGAATCTGAGTACGGTGATACCACTATCACTGCATCGATGAACTTTGCCGACCAGAACTTTAACTCTGATCCTAAAGTGTATTTCAACAACGAAGCTATCTACGACTTCTTAAATGGTACGCCAGCTACTCGCGGTGTTTTATCTGTAAAACACGCTATGGATGACATGTCATTTACCGCTCGTATGAATTACTTCGGTGGTTACTCAAATTCTGACGGTGCCAGCCAGTTGTCAGCAATCCAGATCTTTGAGCCTGAAGTCATGTTTGACTTAGAAGGTACTTACTTCATCAGCGAGATGCTGTCTGTGTCAGCCGGTGCCCGTAACCTGTTCGACAACTACCCGGATGCGGGTGAGATTGGCGAAACTTGTTGTGGTCGTATCTACCGTTCTGACTCTATCGTTGACTGGCAGGGTGGTTACTACTACATGCGCCTCAACATGAGCTTCTAAGCAGCTTATCCCTAAAAATAAACCTGTTATCGACCAGCCTCTAGGCTGGTCGACTTTATCAGGTCACTCATCGCTATCAAGGCGACAAACCGCACAAAACGTTATAATTTCTACCGTATAAAAATAATAAAAAACCGAATAATTATTTAACTAGTGGAGCACTGTTGTTATGGAGATTGAACTCGTCTGGTTCGTCCTCACTTTGTGCGTTGCGGGCGCGGTCGCAGGCATAACTTCTGGCCTTTTTGGCAACGGAGGAGGTTTTGTTGTAGTCCCAGCCCTTCTCGCGGTATTTCCTTTCTTTACCCCTAATTCTGAAGAGTTAGTTAAAGTCGCTATTGGTACCTCATTGGCATCAATTGTGATTTCAAGTGCTCGTTCAGTCTTAGCACACAAGAAACGAGGGGCAGTCGATTTTGACATGCTCAAATCGTGGTCAGTGTGGATCATACTTGGTGTATTAGGCGGTGTAGCCATTGCTAACCACACCAGCAGCACCGGACTGACAATGGTGTTTGCCGGCGGCGTATTACTCTATTCAATTTACTTTCTGTTTCCGGAGTTTGTGGTTCGTCCCGGTATGTCATTTTCAATGCCACAAGGCATTGGCAAAAGCGTGCTGGCTTTTGTAATAGGTGGCTTTTCTGCTTTGCTTGGTATTGGTGGTGGCACACCGACGGTGATTACCATGGTGATGTGTCGCCGCACCATTCAACAAGCGGTAGCAACAGCTGCCGGGGTTGGTTTCCTGATTGGCTTACCCGGCGCAATTGGCTTCCTGTTTATGGAAAACACTAACCCACAGGGTATGCCGGTAGGCACAGTAGGCTATATCAATTTACCAGCTTTGCTAGCTATCAGTATTGGTTCAATTCTGACCGCACCCATTGGTGCATCAATGGCACACAGCTTTAGTGAAAAAATGCTTAAACGCTTATTTGGTATTTACCTGGTGATTGTATCAGTTGCCATGTTTGCCAAAGCGTTATAACGCTCACACATTAAAATAAGAGGAACAGTCAATGACTTATAATCCATCAAGACGATTATTCTTAGG
>NZ_CAJXQY010000042.1 GCF_913058315.1 uncultured Alteromonas sp.
CGTCCATCTGAGCAGCACCGGTGATCATGTTTTTAACATAGTCAGCGTGTCCTGGGCAGTCTACGTGAGCGTAGTGACGGCTAGGAGTATCATATTCTACGTGTGAAGTAGAGATGGTGATACCACGTGCTTTTTCTTCTGGAGCGTTATCGATTTGATCAAACGCCTGAGCCGAACCACCGTAAGTCTTTGCAAGAACAGTAGTGATTGCTGCAGTCAGAGTGGTTTTACCGTGGTCAACGTGGCCGATAGTACCCACGTTTACGTGGGGTTTCGACCGTTCAAACTTTTCTTTTGCCATTTTTCTCGTTTCCTAAGTTAAAAGTCCGCTCCAATAGCAGACCGGACCGAACCTTCAAATTTATTAGCTTCGTGCCTCAATGATTGCTTTCGCCACGTTATTAGGCGCTTCTGCATAGTTGAAGAACTCCATTGAATAGGAGGCGCGCCCCTGCGTAGCAGAACGCAGGTCAGTAGCATAACCGAACATTTCTGAAAGTGGCACCTTTGCCCGTACAATTTTTATACCGGCCACACCGTCTTCCATACCTTCAATCATACCACGGCGACGATTCAGGTCGCCAACAACGTCACCCATCCAGTCTTCCGGAGTGGTTACTTCAACGTTCATCGTGGGCTCCAGCAAAACAGGATTCGCCTCAGCGGCCCCTTTCTTAAAGCCCATTGAACCGGCGATCTTAAACGCCATTTCAGAAGAGTCAACATCATGGTAAGAACCGTCGAACAAAGTTACCTTTACATCGAGAACCGGGTAACCTGCCAGCACACCATTTTGCGTTTGCTCCTGAATACCTTTGTCCACCGAAGGAATAAACTCCTTTGGAATGACGCCGCCAACGATTTCGTTAACGAACTCATATCCAGCGCCTTCTTCGTTCGGCTCTATGCGCAGCCAGACGTGACCAAACTGGCCTCTACCACCTGACTGACGGACAAACTTGCCTTCGACTTCCACTTTTTTGCGGATAGTCTCGCGGTAAGCCACTTGTGGATTACCGACATTACATTCAACTTTAAATTCCCGCTTCATGCGGTCAACGATGATATCTAAGTGTAGCTCACCCATACCGGAAATGATGGTCTGCCCGGTTTCATCGTCAGTTTTCACGCGGAACGATGGATCTTCAGCTGCAAGCTTACTCAGGGCAATGCCCATTTTCTCCTGATCGGCCGTTGATTTCGGTTCTACGGCAATCGAGATTACCGGATCGGGGAATTCCATACGTTCAAGCGTAATCACATTGTTAGGATCGCACAGCGTGTCACCGGTAGTCACATCTTTCATACCGATGGCGGCAGCGATATCGCCTGCACGAACCTCTTTTAATTCCTCACGGTCTTTCGAGTGCATTTGCACAATTCGACCAAATCTTTCGCGCTTGCCTTTCACCGGATTGAACACCGTATCACCGGTATTCACTACGCCTGAGTAACAGCGGAAAAAGGTTAACGTACCCACGAATGGGTCAGTGGCAATCTTAAAGGCCAGTGCTGAGAATGGTTCGTCATCATCGGCGTGACGCTCACCTTCGCTATCATCCGGCAAAATACCCTTGATTGCAGGTACATCCATGGGTGCAGGCAAATAACGAACCACAGCATCGAGTACTGCCTGGACGCCTTTGTTCTTAAATGCACTACCACAGGTCGCTAACACAATCTCATTGTTTAGCGTACGAATGCGCAGACCTTCATGAATTTCGTCTTCAGTCAGTTCTGTGCCTTCTAAATACTTGTCCATTAACTCGTCGTTGGCTTCAGCCGCCGCTTCAATCATTTCAGAGCGGTATTGTTCGGCCTTGTCCATCAGATCCGCAGGGATCTCTTCGTAAGTAAAGGTCATGCCTTTATCTTCGGCGTTCCAGTTAATGGATTTCATCTTAATCAGGTCAATGACGCCGCTGAACTCTTCTTCAGCACCAATGTTAAGCTGAATCGGTACGCAGTTTGCGCCCAACCGCTTACGGATCTGACCAATGACCCGTTCGAAATCCGCTCCGGCACGGTCCATCTTATTGACGAAGACCATGCGCGGAACGTGATATTTATCCGCTTGTCGCCAAACGGTTTCTGATTGAGGCTCTACGCCTGAAGACCCACAAAATACTACTACCGCTCCATCCAGAACACGTAAAGAACGCTCTACCTCAATGGTAAAGTCAACGTGTCCGGGGGTGTCGATAATGTTGATGCGATGCTGATCAAACTGTTGCTGCATCCCGGCCCAGAAACAGGTAGTAGCGGCGGAAGTAATGGTAATTCCACGCTCTTGTTCCTGTTCCATCCAGTCCATGGTTGCTGCACCATCATGCACTTCACCAATTTTATGCGATAACCCGGTATAAAATAGCACGCGCTCGGTTGTTGTGGTTTTACCCGCATCAACGTGTGCAACAATGCCTATATTCCGATAGCGATCAATTGGGGTCTTACGCGACATACATCTCTCTCAGTTAAACGTTGATTACCAACGATAGTGTGCGAACGCTTTGTTCGCTTCGGCCATACGGTGAACGTCTTCACGTTTCTTAACCGCTGAACCTTTGTTGTCAGCTGCATCTAACATTTCGGCTGCAAGGCGTTGAGCCATTGACTTCTCGCCACGTTTACGTGCCGCTTCTACCATCCAACGCATACCTAATGCATTACGACGAACTGGACGTACTTCTACTGGAACCTGGTAAGTTGAACCACCAACGCGGCGAGACTTAACCTCTACAGTAGGACGAATGTTGTCCAGAGCTTCTTCGAATACATCTAAGTGTGCCTTGCCGGTTTTTTCAGCAACAATATCAAGCGCACCGTAAACGATTTTTTCTGCAATCGATTTCTTGCCGTCGAGCATTACGACATTCATGAATTTAGCAAGCAGCTGTGAACCAAATTTTGGTTCTGGTAGGATTTTACGTTGACCTACGACTCTTCTTCTTGGCATCTTCTATTCTCCGTGGAATTCAGGGATAACCCAAAACTCAATTAATTCAGTTTGGCCTTACTAACGGAGAACCGTTAAGACTTAGGCCGCTTGGCGCCGTACTTAGAACGGGCCTGTCTACGATCGTTTACGCCAGCGCAGTCAAGAGTACCGCGAACTGTGTGATAACGAACACCTGGCAAGTCTTTTACACGACCGCCACGGATAAGCACAACACTGTGCTCTTGCAGGTTGTGGCCTTCACCACCGATGTATGAAGAAACTTCAAAACCGTTGGTTAAACGCACACGACATACTTTACGAAGTGCTGAGTTTGGTTTCTTAGGCGTAGTGGTATATACACGAGTACATACACCACGTCTTTGCGGACAAGCTTGCAGGGCAGCAACGTTGCTTTTCTCAACGGGCTTTCTGCGTGGCTTGCGCACTAACTGGTTAACTGTTGCCATTAACTAGCTCCTGATTAAAAACTACAAAAACCCGGGCCTTTGTCCGGGTCGATTATTTACGACTTTTATCTCGTCGTCAGACCGTATGCTCGTTACGATCCCTGTGACATTGAATCTAAAAACCGTGCCCTGTGTAGATGGCTGATAAGCCTGCTACCATTTTTGGGTCGCGGAATATTAAAGATCAATGCCGGTGCTGTCAAGATGTACAAAGGTTAACCACAGAATAAACCGGTATTTAGCCTGTACAGATGACAAAATGGGGCACTACCTTGCGGTAGTGCCCCAATCTCTTTCTTAAGCGTTTATTCGTCTGACGATGAACTGTCAGAAGAAACTTCAGCGTTTAACGCTTCGGTCAGTGCCTGTTCAGCTTCCGCTGCAGACACAGACAACTCTGCGATTTCTTCGTGGCGACGCTGTGCACGTTTTTCGTGATAAGCGAAACCGGTACCGGCTGGGATCAGACGACCAACGATAACGTTTTCTTTCAGACCACGTAAATCGTCTTCTTTGCCCTGAACCGCAGCTTCGGTCAGTACGCGGGTAGTTTCCTGGAACGATGCTGCAGAGATGAAAGACTCTGTAGACAACGACGCTTTAGTGATACCCAGTAACTGGATTTCATACAGCGCAGGCAATTTGCCTTGTTTTTCCATTTCACGGTTCGCGATCTTAACCGCAGCCACTTCAACCTGCTCGCCTTCCAGGAATTGCGTATCGCCCGGAGCGGTAATCAAACACTTACGCAGCATCTGGCGAATAACTACCTCGATGTGCTTATCGTTAATTTTTACACCCTGCAGACGGTAAACTTCCTGAACTTCGTTCACGATGTAGTTAGATACCGCACTCACGCCACGCAGACGTAAGATGTCGTGTGGTGACTCAGGACCGTCAGCGATAACTTCGCCGCGTTCTACGTTCTCACCTTCGAACACGTTAAGCTGACGCCACTTTGGAATCATCTCTTCGTATGGGTCGCCATCTTTCGGCGTGATAACCAGACGTTTCTTACCTTTGGTTTCTTTACCAAAACCAATAGTACCTGAGACTTCAGCCAGGATTGCAGGCTCTTTAGGCTTACGCGCTTCAAACAGGTCAGCAACCCGTGGCAGACCACCGGTGATGTCACGTGTTTTCGAGCTTTCCTGAGGAATACGTGCCAGCACGTCACCTTCGTTAGCTACCTTGCCATCGGCTGCTTCAATGGTAGTAAAGCTTGGCAGACGGATTTCCTGAAGACCGAACTCATCGCTCTCAAGGATTAGCTTAGGCTCTTTAGAGTTAACCTTGGACAGGTCTTTAACCACAACACGGGTCAGACCGGTCAGCTCATCCTGCTGCATCTCAGTGTTTGAATCGTCGATATCAGCAAATGAGATCTTCGATGCACGCTCTACGATAATAGGGTGACTATGCGGATCCCAGTTAGCGACCACGTCGCCAGCCTGAACAGCCGCACCGTCATCTACGGTCAGCGTTGCACCGTAAGGTACTTTATAACGTTCTTTCTCACGTCCCTGCTCATCGGTCATGGTCAGTTCGGTTGAACGAGAAACAATAACCAGTTTACCGTCAGTGTTACGTACAAATTTAGCATTATGCAGTTTCAGGTTACCGGCTGTTTTAACCTGTACGCTGTTCTCTGCAGACGCTCTTGATGCCGCACCACCGATGTGGAACGTACGCATGGTAAGCTGGGTTCCCGGCTCACCGATTGACTGAGCAGCGATAACACCAACAGATTCACCTTTACCGACCATATGACCGCGAGCCAGGTCACGACCATAACAGTTGGCACAAACACCAAAGTCGTTTTCACAGGTGATAACTGAGCGAACCATGATTTGATCAACTGAATTAGCTTCAAGTAAATCTACCAGGGCTTCGTCAAGTAGCGTATTACGCTCAAGCAACACTTCATCAGTACCCGGGATGTAAACATCTTCGGCTACAACACGACCAAGCACTCGCTCACGCAGTGGTTCTACAACGTCACCACCTTCAATCAGCGGCGTCATCAGAACGCCGTCGAAAGTACCACAGTCTGAGTTAGTGATTACCAAATCCTGTGCTACATCAACCAGACGACGAGTCAGATAACCTGAGTTCGCAGTCTTAAGTGCTGTATCGGCAAGACCTTTACGCGCACCGTGAGTTGAGATGAAGTACTGTAGTACGTTCAGACCTTCGCGGAAGTTAGCCGTGATAGGTGTTTCGATGATTGAACCATCCGGTTTAGCCATCAGACCACGCATACCAGCAAGCTGACGAATCTGTGCGGCACTACCACGAGCACCGGAGTCGGCCATCATATAAACAGAGTTAAATGAGGCTTGCTCTTCTTCTTCGCCTTTAGCGTTGATAACCACGTCAGTTTTCAGGTTATCCATCATGGCTTTTGCTACTTTTTCGTTAGCATTTGACCAGATATCGATAACTTTGTTGTAACGTTCACCTGCTGTTACGAGACCGCTCTGGAACTGTTCCTGAATCTCAATAACTTCGGCTTCGGCCGCGTCGATAATTTCTTTCTTGGCATCCGGGATAACCATATCGTCGATACCAACAGACGCACCCGCGATCATCGCGTAATGGAAACCGGTATACATAATTTGGTCAGCCGCAATAACGGTATCTTTCAGACCAAGACGACGGTAACAGGCGTTAAGCAGACCAGAGATTTGCTTTTTACCCATTGCCTGGTTAATGATTTCAAAAGGCAGACCTTTTGGCAGAATCAGCGAGAAAATCGCACGACCAACAGTAGTGTCGGTCAGCGTCACTTTCTCGGTTTTAGAGCCGTCTTCTGCTACGTCGTATTCAGTAATACGCACTTTAACCCGTGAATGCAGTTCAGCGTTACCGGTACGGTAAGCCTTTTCAGCTTCGTGCGGGCTGGTAAAGACCATGCCTTCGCCCTGGCCGTTTACTTTATCACGAGTCAGGTAATACAGACCCAATACAACGTCCTGTGAAGGTACGATGATTGGCTCACCGTTCGCTGGCGACAGAATGTTATTCGTCGACATCATCAGCGCACGGGCTTCTAATTGTGCCTCAATGGTCAGTGGTACGTGTACCGCCATTTGGTCACCATCGAAGTCAGCGTTATAGGCCGCACACACCAGTGGGTGTAATTGGATCGCTTTACCTTCGATAAGGGTCGGTTCAAACGCCTGGATACCCAAACGGTGAAGGGTTGGTGCACGGTTTAACAGTACCGGGTGTTCACGGATAACTTCGTCCAGAACGTCCCATACTTCCGGCGCTTCGCGCTCTACCAGCTTCTTAGCCGCTTTAATAGTAGTGGCTAAACCACGGCCTTCTAATTTGCCATAGATAAACGGCTTGAACAGTTCAAGGGCCATTTTCTTAGGCAGACCACACTGGTGTAAACGCAGTGTAGGACCAACGGTAATTACAGAACGGCCTGAGTAGTCAACACGCTTACCCAGCAGGTTCTGACGGAAACGACCTTGCTTACCTTTAATCATGTCAGCAAGCGATTTCAGAGGACGTTTATTAGAACCGGTGATAGCGCGGCCACGACGACCGTTATCCAGTAGCGCATCGACCGCTTCCTGCAACATACGTTTTTCGTTACGCACGATGATGTCAGGTGCCGCCAGGTCTAACAGACGCTTCAGACGGTTGTTACGGTTGATAACACGACGGTATAAATCGTTCAGGTCAGAGGTTGCAAAACGGCCACCGTCCAGAGGAACCAGAGGACGTAAATCCGGTGGTAATACTGGCAATACGGTCATGATCATCCACTCTGGCTTGTTGCCAGACTGTTGGAATGATTCAAGCAGTTTCAAACGCTTGGTGATCTTCTTACGCTTGGTTTCAGAGTTGATCGATGGCAACTCTTCACGCATAGACGCAACATCAGCATCCACGTCAAGGTGCTTAAGCAGATCAAATACTGCTTCGGCGCCCATCTTCGCTTCAAATTCGTCACCGTGCTCTTCTAATGAATCAAGGTATTCTTCTTCACTCAGCAGTTGACTACGCTCAAGGGTAGTCATACCAGGCTCAGTAACAACGAATGATTCGAAGTACAGTACGCGCTCGATATCACGCAAAGTCATATCCAGCATCAGACCGATACGAGACGGCAGAGATTTCAGGAACCAAATGTGTGCAACCGGGCTGGCCAGTTCAATGTGACCCATACGCTCTCGACGTACTTTAGTCAGGGTAACTTCAACACCACATTTTTCACAGATAACACCACGGTGCTTCAGGCGCTTATACTTACCGCACAGACACTCGTAGTCTTTAACCGGACCAAAGATTCGCGCACAAAAAAGACCGTCACGCTCAGGCTTGAACGTACGGTAGTTAATGGTTTCAGGTTTCTTAACTTCACCAAAAGACCATGAACGAATCATGTCTGGTGAGGCAAGACCAATGCGAATATTATCGAATTCTTCAGTCTTGTTTTGTTGTTTTAGAAACTTTAATAAGTCTTTCACAATACTCTCCCGGCGGAGTCAGTCTCTATGGCCCGGTTACCCGGGCCAACTCAATCAATTATGGCAACAAACGGCCTGCTTAGTTTTCTTCCAGCTCGATATTGATACCGAGTGAGCGGATTTCTTTAAGCAGTACGTTGAAGGACTCAGGCATGCCTGGTTCCATTCTGTGATCGCCATCAACGATGTTCTTGTACATTTTGGTACGACCGTTAACGTCATCAGACTTAACAGTAAGCATTTCCTGCAGGGTGTACGCAGCACCGTATGCTTCCAGTGCCCACACTTCCATCTCTCCGAAGCGCTGACCACCGAACTGTGCTTTACCACCCAGCGGCTGCTGAGTCACCAGGCTGTAAGAACCGGTTGAACGCGCGTGCATCTTGTCGTCAACCAAGTGGTTCAGTTTCAGCATGTACATATAACCAACGGTAACCGGACGTTCGAATTCACGACCCGTACGACCATCAAACAGGGTAATTTGCCCGCTCTCTGGAATATCCGCCAGTTTCAACATCGCTTTGATTTCAGCTTCACGTGCGCCGTCGAATACCGGCGTAGCAATCGGAACACCCTTACGCAGGTTGTCGGCTAAACGCAGTACTTCATGGTCAGTAAATGTGCCGATATCGACTTGTTTCGGGTTATCACCCAAATCGTACACTTCTTGCAGGAAGCCACGCAGTTTCTGCAGTTCTTCTTGCTCTTTCAGCATACGGTCGATCTTAACGCCCAGACCATGCGCAGCCATACCTAAGTGCGTTTCAAGGATCTGACCGATGTTCATCCGCGACGGTACACCCAGTGGGTTCAGTACGATGTCTACCGGCGTACCGTTTTCATCGTATGGCATATCTTCAACCGGAATTACGGTAGAGATAACACCTTTGTTACCGTGACGACCTGCCATCTTGTCACCAGGCTGGATATGACGCTTAACAGCCAGGTAAACCTTAACGATCTTCAGTACACCTGGAGCCAGGTCATCGCCTTGAGTGATCTTGCGACGCTTAACTTCAAATTTCTTATCGAAATCAGCTTTGATTTCGTCGTGCTGGGCACCGATTTGATCTAAATCGCTCTGCAGATCAACATCTGACAGTGGGATATCAAACCATTTTTCACGCGGCATGCTGTCAAGCTTAGCTTGCTCAACGCCTGCTTTAAGCAGCAGGTTAGCAGCACGTGCGAAGATGCCGTCGGCCAGGATATTGAATTCGTCAGACAGGTCTTTCTTAACCTGACGTAACTGCATGTCTTCAATTTCTAGGGCACGCTTGTCTTTTTCTACGCCATCACGGGTGAACACCTGAACGTCGATAACCGTGCCGTGTACAGAGTTTGGTACACGTAATGAGGTATCTTTAACGTCAGAGGCTTTTTCACCAAAGATAGCACGTAACAGTTTTTCTTCCGGCGTCAGCTGGGTTTCGCCTTTAGGCGTTACCTTACCTACCAGAATGTCACCACCCTTCACTTCTGCACCGATGTATACAACGCCGGATTCATCCAACTTGCTCAGCGCAGACTCACCTACGTTTGGAATATCAGAAGAAATTTCTTCTGGCCCTAACTTGGTGTCACGAGCGATACAGCTCAGTTCCTGAATGTGGATCGTTGTAAAACGGTCTTCCTGAGCAACACGCTCAGAGATCAGGATCGAGTCTTCGAAGTTGTAACCGTTCCAAGGCATGAAAGCGATGCGCATGTTCTGACCAAGGGCCAGGTCACCTAAATCCGTAGACGGACCATCAGCCAGTACATCGCCTGCTACAATCGGGTCACCGACGCTACAGGTAGGACGCTGGTTAATACAGGTGTTCTGGTTAGAACGGGTATATTTGTTCAGGTTGTAAATGTCGATACCTGCTTCACCAGCAAACATCTCATCTTCGTCAACCTTTACCACGATACGGCTGGCGTCAACGTAATCGATAACACCACCACGCTTGGCAACAACAGTAACACCTGAGTCGACAGCGATGGTTCTTTCCATACCGGTACCAACCAGTGGCTTATCAGCACGCAGAGTAGGTACTGCCTGACGTTGCATGTTAGCACCCATCAAGGCACGGTTAGCATCATCGTGTTCCAGGAACGGGATAATGCTGGCAGCAATCGAAACGATTTGCTGTGGTGAAACGTCCATGTATTTGATGTCTTCTTTAGGCATCAAAGTGGTTTCACCACGGTGACGACATGGGATCAGGTCATCAACCAGTTCCATACCTTCAGTCAATGCGACGTTTGCCTGCGCAATCGCGAACTGACCTTCTTCAATCGCCGATAAATAATCAATTTCATCAGATACCACGCCATCGACAATGCGACGGAATGGGGTTTCAAGGAAACCAAAGTCATTGGTACGGGCAAAGCTCGCCAATGAGTTAATCAAACCGATGTTTGGACCTTCAGGGGTTTCGATTGGACACAGACGACCGTAGTGCGTCGGGTGTACGTCTCGAACCTCAAAGCCTGCACGTTCACGAGTTAGACCACCCGGGCCTAAGGCAGAAATCCGACGCTTATGCGTTACTTCTGACAGCGGGTTGTTCTGATCCATAAACTGAGACAGCTGTGAAGAACCAAAGAATTCTTTAACCGCAGCAGAAATCGGCTTAGCGTTGATCAGGTCCTGTGGCATTACGCTGTCAAGGTCACCCAGAGACAGACGTTCTTTCACTGCACGCTCAACACGAACCAAACCTACACGGAATTGATTCTCAGCCATTTCGCCTACTGAACGAATACGACGGTTACCTAAGTGGTCGATATCGTCCACTTCATCTTTACCGTCACGGATCAGGATCAGCTGCTTCATAACATCAACGATGTCTTGCTTATCCAGCGTACCAGAACCTACCAGTTCTTCACGGCCTAAACGGCGGTTGAACTTCATGCGGCCTACTGAAGACAGATCGTAACGTTCATCAGAGAAGAACAGGTTGTCGAACAGCGTTTCTGCAGCATCTTTTGTAGGTGGTTCACCAGGACGCATCATACGGTAGATTTCTACCAGTGCTTCCAGGCGATTCGTCGAACTGTCAATACGCAGGGTATCTGAAATATACGAACCGTGATCCAGTTCGTTAATGTACAGAGTGGTAAACTCTTTGATACCTGCCTGGCTTAATGCAGCCAGTGTCTCAAGCGTCACTTCGTCGTTAGCACTTACCAGTACTTCGCCGGTCTCTTCGTTAATATAGCTTTCGCCATAAACACGACCTGCCAGATATTCAACCGGTACTTCAAGCTCGGTAACACCGGCCTTTTCTAAAGCACGGGTATGACGGGCAGAAATTCGACGACCGGATTCAACCAGTACGTTACCTTCACCATCAAGAATATCAAACTGTGCAGTTTCACCACGCAGACGATCAGGAACCACTTCCATCATCATCTTGTTATCGGCGATGCGTACCTGAACTTTTTCGAAGAAAGTATCCAGAATCTCTTCGGTGGTCATTTCCAACGCACGTAAGATAATGGTTGCAGGCAACTTACGGCGACGGTCGATACGGACAAACAGGTTATCTTTCGGGTCAAACTCGAAGTCTAACCACGACCCACGGTAAGGGATTACACGTGCGTTATAAAGTACTTTACCTGAAGAGTGCGTTTTACCTTTGTCGTGATCGTAGAACACGCCAGGAGAACGGTGCAGCTGAGAAACGATAACACGCTCGGTTCCATTAATGACGAACGTACCGTTCTCTGTCATTAACGGGATCTCACCCATGTACACTTCTTGTTCTTTAATGTCTTTTACAGTACCAGGTGCTGCTTCTTTATCGAATAATACCAGGCGCAGTTTCACTCTTAACGGCGCGGAGAAGGTTACGCCTCGGATTTGACATTCTTTAACGTCAAATACCGGTTCGCCAAGGCGATAACTAACATATTGTAATTCTGAATTGCCAGAGTAACTTTTTATTGGAAAAACAGAGCGGAATGCTGCTTCCAAACCATATTGACCATCCGGATCGATATCAATAAATTTCTTGAAAGAATCTAGCTGGATTGAAAGAAGGTATGGAATTTCCAATACCTGTGGGCGTTTGCCAAAATCCTTACGGATACGTTTCTTTTCGCTATAAGAGTAAACCATGGGTTCCTCAGCCTGCTGATTTTTGACCCAACCTGTTGTCATAACACTTTTCGACAACAAACTTCCAGTACCCTTTCACAGGGAACAATCAGATAGCATACACCAAAAATTAGCCAATTTTTAGTTAACTTGTTGGTTTATTGCTAAATAAATTATTCACAGTGGTGGCGCATGGTGTGTACAGACAAGGGTAATAAACCGTACACCCTACAGCGCAAAAAGGCTGGTGGTTAAAAAAACCACCAGCCTATGCCATTTCTGGCAAGCAATCTGCTAGTGCAGATTACTTAATTTCAACTTCTGCACCAGCTTCTTCAAGCTCTTTTTTCAGTGCTTCAGCTTCTTCTTTGCTTACGCCTTCTTTGATAGCTTTAGGAGCAGATTCAACTACTTCTTTCGCTTCTTTCAGACCTAAGCCAGTCGCGCCGCGAACTGCTTTGATTACTGCAACTTTGTTGCCACCGAATGAAGTCATAACAACGTCAAATTCAGTTTGCTCTTCTGCAGCAGCTGCTTCACCAGCTACAGCAGGACCAGCAACTGCAACAGCAGCAGCAGATACGTTGAATTTTTCTTCAGCTGCTTCGATCAGTTCAACCAGTTCCATTACTGGCATTTCAGCGATCGCGTTTAAGATATCTTCTTTAGTTAGAGCCATTTTCTCTAAACTCCTGGGATTAAAATGTTAAAAAAATCAATATGCCAAAAACGCCAATTACTTGGTGTCTTTGACCGCCGCCAATACGCGCACAAACTTGCCTGGAACTTCGTTGATAGTACGAACGAATTTCTCGGCAGGTGCTTTGAAGGTTGCAAGTAATTTCGCAAGCGCTTCGTCGCGGGTAGGCAGAGACGCTACTGCATCCAGTTTTTCTGGACCAAGCAGACCACTACCAATTGAAAGTGCAGTAACTTTCAGCTTGTCATTGGTTTTACCGAAGTCTTTAAAAAGACGCGCTGCACCGCCAGGTGCATCGATAGAGAAACCATAGATAAGCGGGCCAGTTAAGGCGCTTTCTAAATCTGAAAATTTGCTTTCTGATAACGCACGTCTTGCCAGAGTATTACGTACAACCTTCAGGTATACGCCTTGCTCACGGGCTTTAACGCGCAGGTCAGTCAGATCTGCAACTTCCATCCCACGGTATTCAGCAACGGCTACGGATAGAGCGCGAGATGCAACTTCGGAAACCTCTGCTACGATCTCTTTTTTTGCTGCTAAACCTAGTGCCACTGAGTTCACCTCTTAAAATCTGATTAAGCAAAAAGAATTACCTAATCAGGGTTCACAGATTGATGACTTCACCAATTGAAGCCACCGCTCTACGGTGTTTGTTATCCCAGAGAGTCTGAGTTCAAACCACCGTCTGCGCAGGCTGGTCGATTAAGTAACGCATTGAATGTAAAAGTTCTCTTACCTCTTTTACTGCGTTACACCTGCGGTCTAGGACGGGAGCCAAAATTCGCTTTGCGAGATAATGGCTCCAACCCAAAACCGAAGAGAATGCCGGTTAAATTAACCAGCAAGGGGCATTACTGACCTACGGTCGCCTTATCAACAGAAACGCCGGCGCCCATAGTGGTGCTCAGACTAACTTTCTTGATGTAAGTACCTTTAGCAGAAGAAGGCTTAGCTTTCTTCAGTGCTTCCAGTAATGCTTCTAAGTTTTCCTGGATTTGATTGGCTTCAAAAGCAATCTTACCAATGCTGGCGTGGATGATACCGTTCTTATCATTACGGTAGCGAACCTGACCAGCTTTTGCGTTTTTAACCGCAGTAGCTACGTCTGGTGTTACAGTACCAGTCTTAGGGTTAGGCATCAGACCACGTGGACCTAAGATTTGGCCTAACTGACCAACAACGCGCATTGCGTCAGGGCTGGCTACTACTACGTCAAAGTTCATTTCGCCTTTCTTAACCTGTTCTGCCAGGTCATCCATACCAACGATGTCGGCACCGGCTTCTTTAGCCGCTTCAGCGTTTGCACCCTGAGTGAATACTGCAACGCGAACTTCTTTACCAGTACCGTTAGGCAGTACAGTTGCACCACGGACGTTTTGGTCAGATTTCTTTGCGTCGATACCCAGATTGATAGCAACGTCTACGCTTTCTGCAAAGTTAGCAGTCGCCAGTTCTTTCAGTAGTGCTAACGCTTCAGAGATATCATACTCTTTGGTCGCATCAACTTTTTCACGAATTAAACGTGCGCGTTTAGTTAATTTAGCCATTCGATTAACCCTCTACCTTCAAGCCCATTGAGCGAGCAGAACCCGCAATTGTACGTACTGCAGCGTCCAGGTCAGCAGCTGTCAGATCCGGCTCTTTAGTCTTGGCAATTTCTTCCAATTGAGCACGGGTAACAGTACCCACTTTCTCAGTGTTAGGACGGCCAGAACCGCTCTTGATACCAGCCGCTTTTTTCAGCAGGTATGAAGCAGGAGGCGTTTTGGTTTCGAATGTGAAAGAGCGGTCTTCGTAAACAGTAATTTCTACTGGTACTGGAGCGCCTTTCTCAAGACTTTCGGTTTTTGCGTTGAAAGCCTTACAGAATTCCATGATGTTCACACCATGTTGACCTAATGCAGGACCAACTGGTGGAGAAGGGTTAGCAGCACCGGCTGCAACCTGAAGCTTAATTAAGCCTGTTACTTTTTTAGCCATTTTAAATGCTCTCGTTAATGGGTCAAACGCCTTGCAGATATCGAGATTATCCGCTCAATCGGCTCCCCGGTTCCAATAAAAGGGGCGCGAATTATAGGCTAACAAATAGCCTGATGCAACCTCTTGTGCAAATTTGTTTTTTATAGATTACATAAAAACAAAAAAGCCTCACTGCCATACGGCAATAAGGCTTTGGGTATGTCTTTGCTCTTTAACCTTTCTCGACCTGACTGAATTCCAGCTCGACCGGTGTTGAACGACCAAAAATAAGTACCGATACTTTTACGCGGCTTTTTTCGTAGTCTACTTCTTCTACCACACCATTGAAGTCGGCAAAAGGACCATCGATAACGCGAACCACTTCGCCCGGTTCGAACAACGTTTTTGGCTTTGGCTTATCCACCGACTCTTCAAGACGGTTAAGAATTGCATCCGCTTCACGCTGGGAAATTGGCATTGGGCGATCAGAGGTGCCGCCAATGAAGCCCAGTACCCGCGGTACACTTTTCACTAAGTGCCACGAATCTTCGTTCATTTCCATCTCTACCAGCACATAACCCGGATAGAATTTACGCTCCGATTTACGCTTCTGGCCTGCACGCATTTCGACCACTTCTTCGGTAGGTACCAATACCTGACCGAAATAGTCTTCCATTTCATGCATTTTGATGTATTCAAGCAGGGTTTTCTTAACACGAGACTCGTACTGAGAATAAGCTTGTACAACGTACCAACGTTTTTTTGGTTTGTTCTCTTCAGTCATGTCAGTCATGCCTTATGCTCCAATACCCGTAATCAATCCAACTACCCAAACCAGAATACCATCAAGGCCCCACAGTAACAGTGCAGCAATAACGGTTGCCGCCAGTACAATCAGGGTTGTTTGGTTCAGTTCCTGACGCGATGGCCATACTACTTTGCGTACTTCCATACGTGAATCTTTAGCAAATGTCAGAAACGCGTTACCTTTCACTGTGGTGGCAGCAACAAAACCTGCAATTGCCACACCGGCTACGGCGCCGAGCGCGCGATATAACACTGACAACTCACCATACACATAGTTAGCTGTAATCACACCGGCCAATAAGGCAAACACAATCAGCCACTTAAGTAAGTCCATTGGATTGGATGGATTTTCCGTTTTTTCGCTCATTTCACGACCCTAGCAATACGGCATATTTCAGTTGCCCGGAGTAATAAACTCTTACGCGCAACCAGATTAATCTGGCAGGGGTGGAGGGACTCGAACCCCCAACCATCGGTTTTGGAGACCGCTGTTCTACCAATTCGAACTACACCCCTAAACTCTTCTTTTACGAAGAATAACTACCAGCCTCACGGCTAATTTTACTTACACTCACCTTGTGAAGTTTTGACGTCTTTTTTAGAGAAAAAGTGCGGCTTCGCAAGGGAGGGACGCGTATTATACTCAACACACTCGCAGATACAAGCGCTTTGTTAGCGAACGGGGACATCCCTTCAAGCGGTAAAAATATGGTGCTGCGTGGCCGTAAAATAATCCCGGAACACATTATTCATTTCAGTATTCTCACTGGCACCTTTGATACCAGTGTAAGGATATATTGCCGTTATCCCCTGTGAAATGGTAGCTACCGAGGTACTCGCCGCAGTATGAACCTTACTGATAAACGCCTCGGTAAAGGGTGTTTTTTCCCTGACTGCCTGCAAACATTCCCGGGCCAGGCTCTCTACCATCCGGTTAGCATGCTGAAGGATATCCGGCAGACTCGGTGATACAGCGGAACTAAGGCCGGAGTTAACTAAGTCAACAAAATGCTCGGCCATACCGATGTAGTTCACCCACAGGGTAAGGTCGGCAAATACACCAAAGTTTAGCTGATAAACGCTTTGCGGCAGGTACACCTGGTCATAACGAAAACGTTCCAACTCAGATACCTCAGCGTCCGTAACTTTGAAACTATGGGTGGCGGTTGCTACAAGCCCCATAGTTTGCCAGTCTTCTACTACTTCGACCTGCCGTGCCGGCACCACAAAGGAAGAAAACTGCGGCTGGCCCTGGTGATTATTGAGCACCTTACCATCATCCAGCAAGCGAGCATTAAGCGTAAAATGAGTTAAGTAGGGAGCTCCCGTGGCATAACGCCACTGTCCATTAAGGCGATAGCCTGATGCCGTTTTACAGGCATCACCGAACAGGCCGCCACTGCCGCCAAGCACAACGCGATTATCTACAAACAGCTCAGCGGCAAACTCCGGCTTTAAATTACCAATAAAGTAATTAGCCCCTGCACACAGGGTGACTGTCCAACCCAGACTGCCGTCTGTTCTGGCTAGGGATTGCAAGATCTTAAGGCCTTCCAGCAGCTCTGCTTCGAGCCCGCCGAAGTCCCGCGGCACCCATAAATTCCACAAATTGTGCCGGGCTATCCAGCTCAGTGTGGAGGCAGACAATTGGCGATTTTCTTCGATTTCCGGTGGCGCTGATAAAGGCATTGAAATGTAATTGCTCCGGCGATTCATTTCCCACCAGTATAAAGGCGCAAGGGTAGATAAAGAAACATCCTTGCTCTAAAACATCCGTCATCCCTGCACTAATAAAACACCCGTCATCCCCGCACTAAAAACAACCGTCATCCCCGCACGCTCCTGAGCGGGGATCTCCTTGCATGTTATCGTAGTGTCTAATCGACCTTTGCAGAAAGGTAGTTGTGGGCGAGCTAGGCTTCTCAGGGGGTCCCGGATATACGCTACGCGTATTCCGGGACAGGGGATTTCTTCTCTTATTGGACGAGCCAGCCTTCTCAGGGGGTCCCGGATATCACGTTGTGATTCCGGGACGGGAGGTTTCCTGGTCTCATTCGAGACCCAGGAAACCTCCCGTCTGGTGAGCCCATAACTTGGCGTAGATGCCGCCTTTTTCCAGTAGTTCCTGGTGGGTACCCTGCTCAACTATTTCGCCATTATCCAACACCAGTAAGCGATCCATCTGGGCAATGGTGGATAAACGGTGGGCGATAGCCAGTACGGTTTTATTTTCCATCACTTTATTCAGGCACTCCTGAATAGCCGCTTCTACTTCAGAGTCAAGAGCGGAGGTGGCCTCATCGAGGATGAGCACCGGCGCGTCTTTAAGCAGTACACGGGCAATAGCAATACGCTGGCGCTGTCCGCCGGATAGTTTCACACCACGCTCGCCCACTTGCGCGTCAAACCCGGTACGGCCATCCTTATCGGAAAGCTGCTGGATAAACTCAAACGCTTCGGCTTGTTCTGCGGCTTTGATCATCGCTTCATCGTCGGCGTCATTACGGCCGTAGATAATATTATCCCGCACCGAACGGTGCATAAGAGAGGTATCCTGAGTCACCATACTAATTTGCGCTCGTAACGACTCCTGATCCACCTGACTAATGTCCTGGCCGTCCAGCAGGATTTGTCCGTCGGTAGTATCGTAGAAGCGCAGTAACAAGTTCACTAAAGTCGACTTACCTGCGCCCGAACGTCCTACCAGACCCACTTTTTCGCCCGGCTTTATGTTTAAATCCAGATTCTCAAATACCGGCACCGGTTGGTTATTGGCCCCCGGGTAACTGAAACTCATGTTCTTAAACTGAATTTGCCCGCCCGTGACACTCACCGCTGGTGCTTTAGCTACATTTTTCACGGCAATAGGCTGCGCCAGGGTATTAATACCATCCTGCACTGTGCCTAAATTCTCAAACAGCGAAGCCACTTCCCACATTACCCAGTGCGACATGCCATTTAAACGCAGGCATAAGCTCACCGCCAGGGCAATTTCACCAGGTGTCACAACTTGTTGTAACCACAAATACACCGACAAAGCGCCCACACTGAAGATCAAAATGGCATTGCTCAGTTCTACACAGAATTCCAGAATGGTCACCAGGCGCATTTGGGGATACACGGTATGCAGGAATTTATCCATGCTCTCCTGGGCATAGCTGGCTTCGCGCTGGCTGTGGGAGAACAGTTTAACCGTAGAAATATTCGTGTAACTGTCGACGATCCGGCCAGTCATTAACGAGCGTGCATCGGCCTGAAACTGTGACACTTCCTTAAGTTTGGGCACCAGCACCCGCAGGATACCGATGTATATTGCCAGCCAGACCATCAATGGCAATGCCAATCGCCAGTCAGAGGTAAAGATCAGCACCACCATGGAAATAAAATAAACGCCGATATACACCATTAAATCGAGCAGTTTCATTACCGTTTCGCGCACAGAGAGTGCGGTTTGCATTACTTTGGTGGCTACCCGACCGGCAAATTCGTTGTGGAAAAAAGACAAACTCTGGCCGAGCAGATAACGGTGCGCCTGCCAGCGGATGCGCATGGGGTAATTACCCAGGAGCGACTGGCGGGAAAACAGTGAACGCAACAAAATAAAGCCCGGGATCAGCACCACCACCACCACGCCCATTAGAATCAGCGTGCTGCTTTCCTGCTCAACAAAGGTGGCCCGGTCTTTTTCGGTAAACCAGTCGACCAGCTTGCCCATAAAGCCAAACAGAGTGACTTCAAGCATGGCTACGATAGCGCTTAGTAGCGATACCGTGAGTAACACGGCCCACATCCCTTTGGTGTAATGCTTGCAAAAAGCCACCATTGTGGTTGGTGGCTGTGTGGGAGGTTCAGATGGAAATGGGTTGGTTAATCGCTCAAAAAAAGAAAACATCAGGCCTTTTGCTTAATCTCAGGTGTCGCTAAACCCCAGCTTGCTGAGGATCGCTTCCACATTGTCATGGTGATTGGCTTGCCACTCATCAAGGGTCATGCTGCTGTCTTTGTCGGCACGTTTTTTCGCAATTTCAAAGGCTTCAGCAGCAGAGGCTTGTGGGACGACGGCAATACCTTCTTCGTCGGCGACAATGATATCACCGGGATGCACTGTCACACCACCACAGTTAACCGGTTGGTTGAGTGGGTCGACGCATTTCTTCGCACCGGGTTTGGGGATCACGCCGCGGGCAAATACTGCAAAGCCCATCTCCCGTACTTCGGCTAAATCCCTGATGACACCATCTACCACAAAGCCGGCTATGCCCCGTCTTTGGGCAATCGCACACACGTTACCACCGGATACGGCAAACTGATCGTCAGCTTCCACCACAATGATATCGCCCGGTTTAGCCCGATAAATAGCCGCGTGTAACATCAGGTGATCGCCCGGCTGACACTTTACGGTAAAAGCCGGCCCGGAGATTCTAGGGACCGGCTGCCACAATGAATGAATGGCATAATCCATAAACTGTTCCCGTGGCAGTGCATCGGCATATTCGCATGTTGAGACAGATGAAAAATCGATGGTCATTACGTTCTCCCTGATAACAAAACAGATTAAAGAATAACCACTATAACAACCCTGCTTCGATTGAGGAGTAGTTAGCGTGTATTTTCATTATCACTGCCTGTGTTATCTTGGCCTTAAAAGGACGATTAACCAACCAGCTCATGACCCTGCCTGATTACCACCTGTTGGCCGCGCTACTTTATTCAGCCTTGTTGCTACTCTGTAGCGGCTCAGCAAAACCTGCTATCCGCTATGGCATGCCTGTAGTGGCCGTGTGGTTATCGGTAAATTTCGCCGGCAGCCTGCTGTTTGCTGTGCAGGCAACGGCCTACATTGGCCTTACTTATTTGCTTTATCAACAATGCCTGTCAGGGCGGTGGCCGAAGATAATAGCCTGGTTACTGTGGGGCGTATTAAGCGTTGGATTACTCACTCACCTGCTGCCGGGTTACGGGGGATTACCATTAACCGACAACACCCAGATAAAGGCCAATAGTCTGCCGGCCAGCGTTTATCTGAACACCGACAAGGTACTTATCGCCTGGGCATTATTACAATGGATACCGGTATGGCAAAAAAATCCCCACACCGCCCCGCACGTGGCAGCATGGGTCAAGCTAACATTACCTTTGCTGGCAATACCGCTCATCATGCTGCTGGCTGTTCAGCTTGGCTTACTGCAATGGCAACCGGGGTTTTCCGTATTGCTGGTGATAGTCGTCATCTCTAACCTGCTCAATACCTGTTTTACTGAAGAGTTACTGTTTCGTGGTGCGCTGCAGCATTACCTGCATGAAAAACTCGGGATGTTTGGCGGCCTGGTTATTGCTAGTGGCTTGTTTGGCCTTGCTCACTTCGCCGGTGGCGGTTGGTATATGGTATTGGCCACACTGGCCGGATTGCTGTACGGCCTGGTTTATCTGCTCACCGGCCGGTTGCTGTGGGCGGTACTTTGTCACTGGGGACTCAATACCACCCACCTGTTGCTGTTTACCTGGCCCGTGGTGCAGGCCTGATAGCCCCCCTGTTTATTAAGGGCGAACAGCGGTCACTTCAATTTCTACCAGGTAGTTAGGGTTGGCCAGGCCTGCCACCTGAAAAGCCGAACGGGAAGGTAGATTAGGCTGTTCTTCAGTACCGAAAAACTGTTTATAACCACGCATAAAACCAGCGAAGTCCATTTTACCTTCCATCGCCGGATCGCCTACTAAAAACACCTGCATTTTCATTACATCACCCATGGTCAGATCCAGGCTTTTCAGATTTTCTTCAATGCGGTTGAGCACACTAACGGTTTGCATTTCAGTATCACCATAGGCTTCCATACTGCCCTTAGGCGCATCCGGGTTGCTGACCCCAGGCACTGAACCACTTAAAAAGACGATGGTGCTGGTAGCCGGCACTTCCGAAGCGCGCAGGATCGGGAAGTCTGACCCAATCAAACCATGGCGAATAACCGTTTCCTTGGCCGGCGAAGTGGCTTCTGCGTCATTACATCCGGTGGTGGCAAATACTGCACTTAGCAGCAGTGGAGCAAGGAATAATTTTTTCATGTTGTGTTCCTGTATTCTGGTTAGTGTTTATCGTTGTGCAATGGTTTTAACGTCATCGGCATCGACCACGTCGGTAAAATGATTACCAAAATGGCTGCGGGTGTAATTCACCACTTCAGCAATTTGTTCATCAGACAGGTATTGTTTGAGCGGGGGCATGCCGCCCATGCCGTTGCTGACCATGTATATTACATAAGCGCCTGCGGCCAGTTTGGGATTTTTTGCCAGCGCCGGATACATGCCTGCGCCTTTGGCGCCCTCGGCGTTAGTCATATGACAGCCCTGGCAAATGGCATGATAAAGGGCTTCTCCGGTCACTTCCTCAAAGTTGGCACCTTCGGAAAACCCGGCGTCATCGGTTGCATACAAGCAAGTACTTACCAACAGCATAGAACCTGTAATTAAAAACTTTAACGTTTTATTCATGAATGCATCCTCAAGTTATTAATCCACTGTACTCAGGGCTTTCTGGTGGAGTCGTTTAATCGCGTCGTGGGCCGAAGAGATAGCGCCCTCCTGCCAGGCTGGTAAGTTAGAGGCGTGCTCACCCGCCAGCACCAGACGCCCGTCAACCTGACAAAGGTTTTCATAATGCTCTGCACGCTTTTCTTCCGTCCAAAGGCCATAGCAGCCCTGAGTCCAGGGCACACGGTGCCAGCCTACAGAGATACCGTTATCAAACTCCTCGGCATACTGGGGATGAATTTGCTTACCGTATTCCACCGCTTTCTTCACCCGCTCCTGGGGAGTCAGAGAAGTAAATTCAAAGGCGTTAGCGCCCCACACATAAGCACCGAGTAACACACCTTTGCCTTTGTCACAGAATTTGGTGCTGGGGTAACTGATATTCGTAATCGGCAAGTTGGTATAGCTCACGCCACCATAAATAGCTTCGTCCTGCTCCCAGAACCGACGTTTGAACTCCAGACCTACTTTTACCGACGCAGCATAAGGCAGAGAACGGATAGCAGCCTGCATGCCACTGCTGGTCTGAACCGGAATTTGACTAAGAATAGATAACGGAATAGAACATACACACCAGTCAGCCTGGGCGGTTTTTGCGACGCCCTGCTGTTCGTAGCTAACCGTTACACCGGTGTCACTTTGGTCAATTTTGGTTACTTTGGCGCTGTATTCAATCAAGTCGCCCACGCGCTTTTCAAACGCTTTGGCGATATTATCCATTCCCCCCACCGGCTGAAAGATACTGCTTTGGAACTCTATGTCCTGGCCGTTGACTATGTATTTCCAAAGCTCAGACTGAATCAACGCGCTTTGATCGAACAGTTCACTGGGCTCCGGCTTGGGTGACAAACCGCCGCCTGGCGGAATGGCAAAACCGCGTCGTAAACTCACCTCATAAGACTTCTTATAATCGCCCTTGTCGGTTAATGCGCCCCAGTGGCGCAGCGATTCAAAGAGTTTTTCCCGGTCTTCCAGAGTAAGGGCTTCATCCAACGCGTTTTGATTTAACGCTTTACCCAACAGCTCCGCGGCATAACCCTGATAATCAGCCTGAACTTCCCGATAACGCTGAGGCTTTCCGCCAAACGCTTTGGTCGAATGGACCATGGCGTTGTAGTTCACCTGAATAAAGGGTTCGATAGCAATATTGAATTCATTGATGTAAGACATCACATGGTGATGGTGGTAGGGCACACGCCAGGGGCCAGGGTTAATATAATTGCCTTCAGCAAACTGGCATTGCTGAGTGACTCCGCCCAGCTCGGTGTAGGTATCACCACCGCGTAATGTCCAGCAGCGCCCGCCGGCGCGGGCATTAAATTCTAAAATCTTAACTTTATAACCCGCTTTTCTTAGCTCGTAGGCGGAAGTCATACCAGCCAGCCCGGCCCCCAGTACCAATACCGTTGCGCCTTTTTTGGCCCCACCAAGATTCAGCGTACCCGGGTGTGAAGACTCAGCCGCAAAACCCAATGAGGTCATAGCCTGATACATAGCACTGGCGCCAGCCGTTTTACCTATCCAGCCCAACAAGGCCCGGCGGCTCATAGTGTGATTATTCAACGAAAAAACCCCTTGTGTTGAAGTAAAAACTGAACGATGCGCAAGTGGATGCACCGCCGGTGCCAGCTTGTTCACAGACAGGGCTAAACTTATAAAATATACGATTAATTACTAATAATAGACTATTGAGTGAACTTCACGCACAACTCGTGCACAAAAAGAACAGTGGTTAACCTTTAATGTGCTAATTCGATGCAAACTAATGCACCCATAAAGAGCATGGTTATTTAGTTGTGCACTGGCACCAAAACATATTCTTTTACACTTACACACAGAAAACGGGTAGAACCAATGCCGCCTCGGGTTATGCTGTGGCCAATGAATTTCATACTCACATTAAAAAGGAATTTGCGTGATATTAAACAAAACACTACTACTCTTATGCTGCCTGATTAGCGCCGGTGTGCAGGCAGCCGCGAAAAATCCCGCCATGAAAGACTGTTTTCGAGGCCCTTTCAGCAGTTACGAGTCCTGGAAAGATGTTCTGGCCAGTAAAAAGCCAAATTTTAATGAAAAAGCATTCAGCTGGGCTTTTCCCAAAGAAAAATATGACCGCGTAAAACAAAACGTAGAGTGCTACGACTTTACTTATGAAGTGGATGGCCTGACCGTTGAAGGCTATTACCTGGCACCGAAACACCGGGACGATAAAACCCCGGTGGTTATTTACAACCGGGGAGGCAACGCCGAATTTGGCTATGTTATGTTTGCCAAGAAATTGCTGCTACAGGCTGAACTTGCCCAGGCGGGATACGTCGTGATTGGTAGTCAATATCGCGGCGCGAGTGCACGATTTATCGAAAATAATGGCGCCGATGAGTTTGGTGGCGCCGATGTGCACGATGTCACCGCGCTGGTTGATGTACTGAGCGATATTCCTATGGCCGACAGCAGCAAAATTGCTTTGGTGGGGTGGAGCCGTGGGGCTATGCAGTCTTACCTTGCTGCCAGAGAATTACCTGAGGTCAAAGCGATTGTTGGCATTGCTGGTGTTGCTGATCTTGAACAAGAACTCAACTGGCGCCCCAAAATGGAGAACGTGTTCCGCGGCCGGATCCCCGACTACGACAACAATAAATCTGCCGCTCTCGCTGAGCGCTCCGTCATCAACTGGCTGGACGAATTGCCTGCAGCACCGGTGCTATTGCTTCATGGTAGTGACGATAAACGGGTCAATCCGCAGCAGTCGCGCAAGCTATCTTCTGCGCTGGATGACATTGGCCATCAGAATAAACTGGTCATTTACGAGGGCGATAATCATGGCCTGGTAAAAAACCGACAAGCCATGCAACAGGAAGTCATTGCCTGGCTTAATCAGTATTTGAAGTGATTTAGTATTAGCTGTGTTCGGCGGTCAGCGCTTTGAGTGCAGCGATCGCCCGTTCAGCATCCGCTTCGGGCACAAAAATATGATCGTGATAAAACGCGGCAATCACATTTGAACTTATCCCCTGCTGGGTTAACGCCTTCGACATGGCAGCCGTTAACCCAACCGCCTCCAGGCTGGAGTGGATTTCACAGGTAATGCAGTTAAATACCGTTTCGTAAGCAAAGCCTTCGGCATCTGCCACGGACTTTAGCAACACCAGGGTCACCCCTTCCTTTTCGCGGAACATGACCTTAGGATCGAGTCTGACGAACACCTCAGGATCAAGCACCAGCACACTAACGAATACCCAAGATTCGGGCTGAAGTACCGGATTAAGTCCCCCAAGCAGCGTTTGTAAATCTGTTTCCCCTGTCATAACTTCCCCTTACAGTTTAAACGCTCTAACCCGTTTACCTTTAATTTTACCTTCTCGAAATAGCTTTAACGCACGCTTCACACTGCGCCGTTTTACGGCCACAAAACTTTCACTGGCCTGCACCTTTATTTTACCAATGTCTTCGCCCGGTACATCGGCATCTTTGGTCAGCGCACCAAGGATATCCCCGGGTCGAAGCTTAGCCTTCTTCCCTTCATTAAGATTCAGGCAAACGAATTCCGGCTCAATAATACGATTAGCATGGAAGCGCAGGCCCTGAGCGCCTTTCTTTTTTAAATCCTGCCCGGTGTGGACCTCAATGGCGGCCAGCGCCGAGCCTTCCGCCTCACTCATGAGAGTAAACGCCATCCCCGGCTGCTGTGCCCGACCAGCCCGGCCAATGCGGTGAATATGTGCGTCTGGATTTTCACTGACTTCATAGTTCACCACGCAGTCGACACCCGCTATATCCAGGCCCCGCGCGGCAACATCGGTAGCTACCAGGACATTTAAGCAGTCGCTGGCAAAGCGCATTAGCACCCGGTTGCGATCATACTGTTCCATATCGCCCTGAATCGCGGCGACCACAAACCCTTCCTGGGCGAGCATGTCGGCAACTTCCTGCGTAGTACGTTTCGTCCGGCAGAACACCATGGCACTGTTTGGCTGCTCTGTCGTTAACAGCGCTTTTAACGCATTAAACCGCTGGCTTTCTTCCACGGTGTATACCAGCTCACTAACATTAGCGCGCTGTGCAGAATCAACTTTAATGGATTCCGGATCTCTTAAAAAAGCCTGTGCTAATGCCGTTGTCGCATCGGTGAAGGTCGCTGAAAAGAATAAGGTTTGTACCGGCCCCCGCAGGCCAGCAAAAATCACAGCCAGGTCGTCGGTAAAGCCCATATCCAGCATCCGGTCGGCCTCGTCGAACACGCGCACTTTTAAGTGCTTAAGGGTAATGCGTTTTTTCTGGATATGATCCATCACCCGCCCCGGCGTGCCCACGATAATGTGGCAACCATGTCGCAGTGAGTTAATTTGCGGGCCCATGGGCTGACCACCACACAAGGTCAACACCTTGGCATTTGGCATGTCTTTAGCTAGAATCCGACACTGTTCGGCAACCTGCTCTGCCAACTCTCGGGTAGGACACAGCACAATGGCCTGCAGGGCATTCTTGTTAATATCCAGTTGCTGTAAACAGCCCACTGCGAATGCCAGGGTTTTACCAGAGCCAGTTTGTGCCTGCGCCAGTACGTCACGGCCGGCCAGAATGGCAGGCATACTTGCCTGCTGTACAGGGCGCGGCGCGGTATATCCGGCCCGGGCAATCGCCGATACCACTTCAGGGCGCAGATTGTAGTCGCTAAACAGTTCGCTCATAAATAATTTAAGCCAGTTTCCAGTTGAGGGTTTGTCCGGCAAAGAATGGCACCATTTCAGTGCCATCTGCCAAGGAGACGAGTTCCGGTACCTGCCAGCTTTCTTTTACCAGGGTAATGGTGCCTTCATTGCGCTCCAGACCATAAAAATCAGGACCGTTATTGCTGGCGAAGTCTTCGAACTTATCCATAGCGCCCAGTTGTTCAAACACCTCAGCGTACAATTCAATAGCACTCCAGGCGCTATAGCAGCCCGCACAACCACAGGCATTTTCTTTACGATGTTTGGCATGTGGCGCAGAATCGGTTCCCAGGAAGAATTTCTTCGAGCCCCCGGCGACGACTTCACGCAAGCGAGCCTGATGAGTATTTCGTTTTAATACCGGCAAGCAGTAATTATGCGGGCGCACCCCACCTACCAGTAAATCATTACGGTTGAGCAGAAGATGCTGCGGCGTGATCGTCGCGCCAACATTGTCACCGTGAGCAAGCACAAAGTCAGCCGCATCGGCGGTGGTAATATGTTCAAAGACCACTTTCAATGCCGGAAAGTCGTTGACGATCTTCACCATATACTCGTCGATAAACACTTTTTCCCGGTCGAAGATATCCACATGGTTTTCGGTCACTTCACCGTGAACCAGCAGTAACATGCCGTCTTTTTGCATTTGCTCAAACACCGGATACAGCGCATTGATACCTTTCACTGCAGCATCTGAATTAGTGGTAGCGCCAGCCGGGTAGAGTTTGCAAGCCGTTACTCCGGCCGCTTTGGCTTCAGTGATGTCTGCCGGAGTCGTTTCGTTAGTCAGATACAGTGTCATCAGTGGTTCAAACTGACTGCCATTGGGACGAGCGGCTAAAATGCGTTCTTTGTAAGCCAGCGCCAACGATGCATTAGTGACCGGCGGCACCAGATTTGGCATTACAATTGCACGGGCAAAACAGCGGGCTGTGGCCGGAACCGTTTCAGCTAACATTTCGTTATCGCGAAAATGAAGGTGCCAGTCGTCTGGCTGGCGAATAGTAATTGACTGCATGGATGGCCCCGAATAATAAACGCATGGTTAAGATCAGTCGCGCATTATAGCAACTTTAACAGGTAATAGTGTAATTGAAGCGAAAACTGTTAGTTTCGCCTGCGTTAAGCGGTGGTTGCCGTCAGTTTACCGGGTTATCGGGACAGATAAGCCGCTTCTGCGCTGCATAAATCGCCTCAACCGAAGCAGCTCAAGTCATCTGCTGGTTACCTGCTCACTCCGGACGGTGAAGATTGCGCCACCTGCGTTCCAGAACAGTGATGGCAGCGATATACAGCACAATAATTACCAGCGAGACAGCCAGAAAACGCTGCTCAGGAAAGACATACCAGGCCGCTACCACGAGCACTGTTCGTAATACACCGTGCACTACGCCTATCCAGTGCTGAATGATCCAGCTGATTGGCAGCCACATTAACCCGGTAAGCACGCCAATGGTTAACGGCAGTGAGGTGTAATCGGTCATAAAGAATGGGATCGCAATGGCGTAAACCAATACAGCCATACCAACCGAGTACATAAACAGGGTATCAAAAGTATTTTTGGGTCGCGATTTATCCAGAAAGTCTTCGCCGGTAAGTTTTGAGATAAACAACCCCAGGTACACAATCGATCCGGTGGCGGCGAATGTAAGCAAACTAATGCCAACCGGTCCCAAAAATAATGAGCCAACGGCAACGATAAGCCAGGCAATTAATCCGGCAAAAGGGGTCGCGATTAGACGTCGGCTGGCAAACTCAGCGCGCTGTTCCTCCAGACTGCGATATGACGACATACTGTTCTCCTTATTTTTTCTGTCAGCATAAAGATTATTGATAGTAAGTGTCTGACAAATATGTAAGAAAGTGTAAAACAACGGGGTTTATTTGATTACCTTAACGTCCTGACTATTTAACCTTCTATCTGCTATTTCCTGCAACCGGGTTTCATATATTAAACTTTTAAGCGGCATCACAGCGCTGGTATTGCATCTCTGACGGTGGCCGCCTACTTTTAGCAACCTGAGCTAAATACCGGAATACTTATGCGGTCACTGTTATTGATTTACCTGATGGTGTGGTGTTCACTGACATCAAATGCAAGTTGGTCCGAAGAAATAGCGGCGCCGCCCATCCTGCTCATGCAACCAGAACTGCTCCCTCCGGGTACTGACCTGCTGGCCAAATTACCTCAAACAGAACTGGCCACTCACTATCGTGTTTTTAAGGCCATCGAAAACGAAGCACAATATAACCATGGTGCAGTGCTCTTCCACTTTAACGGCCAGCTTTTTTGCCAGTGGCAATCATCAAAGCGTGACGAAGATGGCCCGGACACGCATGTCTCGTAAAGTGTTAGCGCGGATGGCCGGCAATGGCAGCCTCCACGTACGCTGGCGGCAATCCGCGATGATGCCATAGTGACCAGTGGCGGTTGGTGGTCTGATGGCGACACACTGGTAGCCTTCATCAACGTCTGGCCGACACAGCTGTCGCCTAAAGCCGGGCACACCGAGCATGCCATCAGTCGCGACGGCCTGAACTGGTCTTCATTTAAACCAGTGACCGACGCAACCGGTCTACCGCTGCGCGGCATCATTGAACAAGACCTGAAAGCCCTGCCGTCGGGGCGCATTCTAACCGCCTTTCACCGCCAACCCGGACTCATTGCAACGCCTTACTATACCGACGACCCGCTGGCTATTTCTGGCTGGCACGCAGGTAAAATTAACAATCTGCCTCATAAAGGCAGTATTAGCCGCGAGCTCGAACCTTCGTGGTTTCGTACACCCGACGGCGAAATTGTGATGACCTTTCGCGATCAGGCTGGCAGCTTTAAAGTGCTTGCTGCCAAAAGCAAAGATAACGGCGAAAGCTGGACCTCCGCACAAGTAACCAATATTCCGGACTCCCGGGCAAAACAAAGTGCCGGCAATCTGCCCGACGGCAGCGCTTTTATTGTGAATAATCCCACCGGTAATAAAACCCGCCTGCCTCTGGTGATTATGTTTAGTGATAATGGAGAGATGTTTAACCGGGCGATGGTGCTGCGCGGACAGGATCAACTGCCACCGATGCTATTTGAGGGTAAATATAAACGGATTGGTTACAGCTACCCAAAAAGCTATATCTGGAATAATGCTTTGTGGGTAAGCTACGCCGTTAATAAGGAAGATATTGCGGTCACACGCCTGGCACTGGACCAGCTCCAATAATCAGTGACTACTGGCTCAGTTATGCCAGCAAGCTGCGCAGACTGCGATAAAGCAACTGCAGATCGATTGGCTTGCCAAAATGCGAATTGAATCCCACTTTTAAATAAGCACTCACATCCCGGGGAGAGACATTTGCGGTAAGAGCGACTACCGGTAATTGGTTATCACGTTCATTGATCAACTTAAAAGCTTCCAGGCCATCCATCTCAGGCATTTGAATGTCCATCAGCACCAGATCAAATTGTGCGCGGGAAACCGCCGAGACGGCCTCCCGGCCGTTTTCAACAAACTCAAGCTCAGCCAGGGTTGGCTCAAGCATTGATGCCAAAACCAACTGATTGATTTCATTATCCTCAGCAATCAGGATTCGCTTTCCTTGCAGCCGCGGTGGTGCTGAAGCTTCCGTGCAGATTGCAGGGGCGTTTAGTGAAGCGGAAGTTAAGGGCAGCCGCACCGAAATGTGGCTACCTAGTCCGGGCTGACTTTTCACTTGCAGGTCGCCTTCCATGAGATTGACCAGGCTAATCGTGATGGACATGCCTAACCCTGTCCCCCCGTACTTGCGGGTGGTGGATGAATCGGCCTGAACAAAACGCTCGAAGATGCGTTGCTGTATATCCTCACTCATGCCAATCCCGGTGTCAGACACATTGATCTGCAAACATTGCTGCGCATTGTCATCCCCACACAGCAGTTCCACTCGAACCCCGCCCTCGTGGGTAAACTTAACAGCGTTGGACACCAGATTTAGTAATATCTGTCGAACTCTTACGGCATCGCCTGACCAGCCATCCGTAAAGTCAGCCGCGCTCTCCAGAACCAGAGAAATTTGCTTATCCTCAGCTTCAGGCAGTAAATCTCTAATCACTGACTCACTGATTTCCAGTGCCGAAAATGGGGCGTTTTCAAGCGTCAGCTGATTCGCCTCAATTTTTGAATAATCGAGCACATCATTCACGATCGTTAACAGTGTTTTGGCGGAATATCCGGCCTTACTGACCAGATTTTGCAACGTCGGCTCAAGACTCGACTTCGACAGCAGTTGCAGCGTGCCCAGAATACTGTTCATCGGCGTACGAATTTCATGGCTCATGTTGGCCAGAAACATACTTTTGGCTTTAGTCGCCTGCTCGGCTCTTTCTTTGGCTAACTGCAACTCTTTAGCCCGCTCAACGTTTAATGTGATGTCCTGAAAAGTACCAAACAATTTAACACACTGCCCGGAATGCATTTCTACTTCGCCCCTGGACACCACCCACCGGGTCTTGCCCGTAGCGGTAATCATCTGCGCCTTGATATTCCACGGCCGGCCTTTTTCAATAGCGTTGGTCACCACTTGCAGAACTTTTTCACGCTGCTCACCTTCAGGGTAGAATGCCAGGGCAGTTTCCATTGAAGGAGTATATTCCTGGTCAACCCCATGAATAAGCCGGGTCTGCTCGCTCCACTCTACATTCCCGCTGAGTACGTCCACAGACCAGGTACCAATCTTGCCTACCTTCTCCAGTTTACTGAGAGTTGCCGCCTGCGCAGATAACTTCTCCATGGCTTCATTACGGGCCATCTCTGCTCCCAGCCATTGGGCAATTAACTCCACATAATCATAGGACTCAGGCGGAAACGGCTTAGCCGGGGCCGGCGACGAAAAGTTAACCGTGCCAAACACGTCATCATTCAGATAGATCGGGGCTCCGAGATAAGCTTCCAGCCCCTGGGCATGATAACAGGGGTGGCTAGCAATTTCTGAATCACCGGCATGGTGAAAACCTGTAGCCTGCTGGGCAGTCAGTGTATGGGTACAGTAAGTTTCTTCCAGCGTGAAGCTCATGCCCGGCTTGAGTTCCGGGATACTACTTTCAACAAACAGGATAAGGTAATTGTCGTTGGCAATCTGGCTGACAATACCAATGTCCAGGCCAAAAAGCGCACGGCCAAAATCAAGTAATCGGGCGACCTTGGTGTCGAAAGACATCGCCTGATTTTCAACAATATTATGAAACGCCCGCAATGGATTCACTGGATTCCCCATAATGACCTGATTGATGCCAGACTTCCCCCTATACTCTACAAGAAATAGCCAAAGGTTGCTGAAAGAATTGTTGATATTCAGAAGTCGAAATGCAGTTACAGATGGCGACCGGAGTCAAATTTTTGAGGAGACCCCGGATAACACCTTTCGGTGTTTCCGGGGTAAAAACAGGCCAAGTTCAACTTCGATAGATTGCCGGGGAGACCCCGGATAACACCTCTCGGTGTTTACGGGGTAAAAACAGGCTGCGCTCAACTTCGATAGATTGCCGGGGAGACCCCGGATAACACCTTTCGGTGGTTCCGGGGTAAAAACAGGCCACGTTCAACTTCGATAGATTGCCTGGGAGACCCCGGATAACACCTTTCGGTGTTTCCGGGGTAAAAACAGGC
>NZ_CAJXQY010000043.1 GCF_913058315.1 uncultured Alteromonas sp.
TAACACTACAGCCAGAATCATGTTGGTTTCGGATAAACGGCGGATCCCCTTATCTAAACCTGTCATCACCGAAATGATGGCTAACCCTACCACAAACATCATCAGTGCCATTTGGGTACCGGTGGTATTGGGCATACCAAACACATAGCTCAGGCCCGCATTGATTTGACTGGCGCCAAAACCCAATGACGTAGAGATACCAAAAATAGTGGCGGTAACAGCAAGAGTATCGACCACATGGCCCGGCCAGCCGTATATTTTATCGCCAATCAGCGGATAAAGAGTAGAACGCAGGGTGAGGGGTAACTGATGTCTGAAAGCATAGTAGCCAAGCACCAGCGCAACAACGGCATAGATAGCCCAGGCGTGGAGCCCCCAGTGAAAAAAGGTAGTTTTCATGGCTTCTTTTACCGCTTCCACTGAGTTGGCCTCGGCGGTAGGCGGTGCCATAAAGTGCATAATCGGCTCTGCCACGCCAAAAAACATTAAACCAATACCCATGCCGGCTGCAAACAGCATCGACAGCCAGGTAAGAATGGTGAACTCAGGTTTGGCGTGATCGGGGCCGAGGCGGATTTCGCCGTATTCAGAGAACCCGATATACACCACAAAGATTAAGATAGTGGCAACCGTGAATACGTAAAACCAACTGCCGTTATCCACTACGGTTCCCTGCATGGATGCAAACAGGTTTTCAGCGGTTTCGGGCATGGCTACTGCAAACAACAGTAGCATGAGGATTGCGCCGGAGGCGGCGTAAAATACAGGTTTATTTAGCTTGGCTGGTGCCGGATTTTCGTGCTTGGGCGTAGTTGTCTGACTCAAGTTATATCCTGATATTGAAAGATAAATAAAACAATTTACGAACAATATACAGCAAATCGATTCATCAAAACACATTCTTGCTAATAATTAGTGTGGAATTAAAAGGTTGATCCTGCTGATATTGATTTACGTAGAGAAATTCCGATTAACACCCAATTATTCGCCGTTTATTAGTTAGTGCAGAAATTTATTTTTATTTCTGCTAGGCTATACGGCAACAAGAAAGAATTAATAATAAATAATTCAGCTCACTTCAAAAAAAGTAGGAACATCGTTCTATGAGAAAAACACACCTTAGTTGTGCAGTGTTTGCTGCGCTAGCATCTAATGGCGTGCTTGCCCAGGCAAGCGAATCAAAGGCTTCTATTGAAACCATCGAAGTCACTGCCACCAAGCGCACTGAATCTATTCAGGACGTGCCGGTAGCAGTATCTGCCCTGAGTGGCGATGCGCTGGAAAACATGGGTATCGACAACTTCCAGGATTACGTAGAATTTTTACCTAACGTTGTGTTCCAGGGCACCGGCCCTGGCCAGAACGAAATTTATATCCGTGGTGCGGCGACTACCCAGTCAAGCATCACGCTGTCATCGGTACAGGCACTGCAGCCTTCCGTAGCCTTTTATCAGGACGAAATGCCGGTTTCCATGGCCGGTCGTAACCTGGATATCTTCGCTACTGACGTTGAGCGTGTAGAAGTTCTGCCGGGGCCACAGGGTACTCTGTTTGGTGCCAGCTCACAGGCCGGTACCGTACGGTTAATTACCCGTAAGCCGGACCACGCCGGTTTTGCTGCCGGTTTTGACACCGCTATCGCCACCACCAAAGGCGGCGAAATGAGCAACACGGTTGAGGCGTACATTAATATCACCCCAACTGATGATCTGGCTTTACGTGTTGTCGCTTATAACGACAAGCAGGGCGGCTGGATTGATAACATCGAAAACGATCCGGGTAACGGTGGTTACATCGGCAGTGCCGTGGTAGTCGACCGTATTTCCGGTGGCGCGCTGGCCGGTTACGGTGCCGATCCGGCTGAGATGGACTCTCGTCGTATCGTAAACAACGGCATTACGCCAAGCACGGCCGCCGTGGTATCACCACGCAACAGCCAGCATGTTGAAGATGACTTTAACGACGCGGTGTATGCCGGTGCCCGTTTTGGTTTGTCTTACCACATTAATTCAGACTGGGATTTACTGGTTCAGCACACTCAGCAAACGCTGGATACCGAAGGTGTATTTGCTTACGACCCAACCGTGGCAGAAGACCAGGCAATTCGTTTCCAGGCCGATGAAAACTCAGATGAGTTTGGCTTAACTACCTGGACCGTAGACGGTCGTTTAGACAAACTGGACGTAGTGTATACCGGTGGTTACTTAGATCGCGAAATCGACACGGTAACGGATTATACCGGCTACACCAACGGTGGTCTGTTCTCAGCGTATTACCTGTGTAACCACTACGATACGCCGGATAATCCAGCCGATATTCGCTGTCTGGACCCGGTTAAATACTACAAAGAAGACACTACCAGCACCCGCATGACTCACGAATTCCGTATCGATACTAAATTCGATGCGCCATTCCGTATCACTGCAGGTTTGTTCTACGACGAACAGGAAGTGGCTACAGTCGGTCAGTTTAAGATTGCTAACACCGAAATGACGACCTTCGGCTTTGATAACCTGCAGCGCACCCTGGTGGGCAATGAAGGTATCAACAGTGACGGCGGTCCATTCCCTGAAGAAATCAGCTTTGCTAACGACATTACTCATAAAATTGAGCAGATTGCCGTATTCGGTCAGATGGAATATGACATCACTGATACCTTAACCGCGAGCTTAGGTGCACGCTGGTACCAGATTGATGATATCTACACCGGTTCAACCACTACCGTTGATGTAACCCGTCGTGTTAAAGCCTTTGGCTCAATGGACCCGGATGAACTGGCAGCCGTTGGCCTCGACCCGGCTGCAGTAGCCGCAGCAATTGCCAGTGGTCAGCTGGAAGTCGATAAACTGGGTGCCGATGGCGTGCTCACTGTGGACGACACCATCTTTAAGTTCGGTCTCGACTGGAAAATGAGCGATGACGTCTTGTTCTTCGCTAACTACTCAGAAGGTTTCCGTCCACCGGTAACCAACCGTGTAGGTGGTGGCCTTTCTAACAACCAGTCTGGTGCGTTTGAAGGTTTCCGTATTCCGGTGTACTCGACTACCGATACCCTGGATAACTACGAAGTGGGTATGAAAGGTGACTTCTTAGACGGTATCGTGCGGATTAACGCAACGGCTTATTACTCAGAGATCGGCGAATTACAAACCTCGCGTTTCGACCCGACTAATATCAGCTTCCTGGTATTCACCGACAACGTAGGTGATGCAGAGATCACTGGTTTAGACGCCGACATTACCTGGCTGGCAACCGATGACTTAGTCGTTAATGCAGCCTTCAGCGTGATCGATACTGAGCTGACTCGTGTTAATCCGGAACTTGAAGGCATTGCGGCCGGTGTAGGTAGCGAACTGCCTTACACAGCCACCTTCTCTGGTAACATCAATGCACGTTATTACTTCGAGCTGGATGGCGGCCAACAAGGCTTTGTGAATGCCTCTGTTGCTTACACCGGCGACCGTTTAGCCGGCATGGTAATGGACGCTTACGTAATGGAAGACGCGACCCGTCACATTTACGGTATGGGCTCAGGCCTTAAAATCGAAGACGAAGCCGCAGTGTATGAAGGCGCTACCTTTACTGATGCAGACGGTAACGCGTTCCGCGGTGGACGTTATGTACAGGAAAGCTACGTGATCAGTAACGTATCTGTCGGTATGTCTGATGACAGCTGGAAAGTAGAGTTATTTATCGACAACCTGTTCGATGAATCAGCTATCCTCAACATCGACACCCAGCAGTTCACACCGAAGGTGGTCACTAACCGTCCTCGCACAATGGGTGTACGTTTCTCTTTCGATTATTATTAATACCTGATATTAATACATAATATATAAGAGCTAAAAGGCAGGCGTAAGCCTGCCTTTTTCGTCGTCCGTTAAAAATACAGCAGCCGTTATGACTCAAGATTTCTCAAACCAGTTTCAGGCAATCAGGCAATCGCTACAAGCCAAAAACCTTTCCGCCGCCATGGCACAGATAAACGCTTTAAAAGCAGCAGAGCTTCCGGCTGTACTGCGTATAGAACTGTTTTATTTATCGGCGGTAACACAGCGATTGGCAAACCAGTTTACTCAGGCACTGCAGGAACTGAATGAATTGTTAAATCTTCGCCCTGAACACGGGCGTGCTTATCAGGAGCAGGCCTACAATTACCTGGCACTCAATCAGCAGGATAAAGCGGCCAGTGCCTTTTTTAGGGCGACGCATTACAATCCCGCTTTAATTACCAGTTGGAAACAACTGCTGAAGATTTACCGTCAGCATCAGGATAACGATGCTGAACAGCTGGCGATGCAGCATATTGCTTATCTGGAACAGTTACCGCCTCCTATTCTGGGCGCCTACGATCTGATGTATGAAAAGCAACTGGCCACGGCCGAAACCGTGTGTAGGCAGTTCTTACAACAACACAAGCATCATCCGGAAGGGATGTTACTGCTGGCAGAGCTGGGCATTCAGCTCAAGGTGTATCGCGACGCTGAGTTTTTACTGGAAAGTTGTGTCGAACTCTATCCGGATAACCTCAGAGCTGTCATCGCTTACCTTGGACTACTGGCCAAGCTCGGCAAGCATCAGCGGGTGGTTGAAATCAGCAACAAGCAACTTGAGGCCTACCCGGATAATCTGCAGATCCTGATGGCGAAAGCCAATGCGTTACTGGGTATTAATCAAACCGGTGATGCCATTGCTATATTCAGCACCTTGCTGGAAGCCGATCAGGACCGCCCTGGTGTATGGCTGGCTCTGGGCCATGCTTATAAAACCACGGGTAATAAAGACCAGGCCATCGAAGCCTATCTGAAAGCGGCCCACTATCATCAACAGTTTGGTGATGCATACTGGAGCCTCGCTAATATGAAGTCTTATCGATTTGACGAGCAGGCTTTGCAGAGCATGGCCGACATTGAAGCCGAGTCTTCAATGGGTGTTGAAGACCGAATCCACCTGTGTTTTGCTCTGGGCAAAGGGTTTGAAGATGCCGGCCAGTTTGATCAATCGTTTCATTATTACGATAAGGGCAACCGGTTAAAGCTGATTTCAACCGGCTATGACATTAGCCGCACTGAAGAGGCTATGGCGGCACAAACAGACGCCTGTGAACGTACTCTGTTCACCAATATGACCGGTGGTTTTCCGTCACCTGAGCCAATTTTTATTGTTGGTATGCCCCGTGCGGGTTCAACCTTACTGGAGCAGATCCTGGCATCTCACAGTGATATCGACGGTACTATGGAACTGCATAATATCCTCAGTCTTGCCTCGTCGGTGGGAGCGCAGCTTAGCAGCAGCGGTAAACCTTATCCGTATTCACTTGCCGAATTAACGCCGGAGCAGTGTTATCAGCTGGGCAAGCAGTATATCCAGCAAACCCGCTATTACCGGGGAGGTGCACCGTTCTTTATCGATAAAATGCCGAACAACTTTATGCATGTGGGTTTCATAAAACGCATTTTACCCAATGCTAAAATTATTGATGCACGCCGTGATCTCATGGATTGTTGCTTCAGCAACTTCAAACAACTGTTTGGCGAAGGGCAGGAGTTTTCCTATGGGCTTGAAGAAGTCGCCCGCTACTATCAGGCGTATGAAAAGCTTATGGACCATTGGGATAAGGTGTTACCCGGCGAGATATTGCGGGTGCAACATGAAGATGTGCTGGATGACCTGAGCGGTCAGGTAAAGCGTATGCTGGATTATCTTGGCGTACCATTCGAACCTTCGTGCCTGGATTTTCACCAGACTGACCGGCTTATTAAAACCCCCAGTGCGGAACAGGTACGCCAGCCCATTAATCGAAAAGGGCAGGGGCGCTGGCAGCCATTTGAAGGGCACCTAGGCCCTTTACTTAAGCGCTTTCGCGACTAGTATTTACGACGTTGTAGGCCGGTCTCAGCGAGGATTTTTGCTGAGATCTCCTCAATGGAAAACTTGGTACTGTTTAAGAAAGGAATTTTTTCTTTGCGGTACAGGTTTTCGACCTCACGAAGCTCCATACGACACTGCTGTATAGATGCATACCGGCTGTTGGCCCGTCGCTCAGAGCGGATCTGGCTTAGGCGTGATGCCTCAATGGTAAGGCCAAACAGTTTTTGCTTAAACTGGCGTAAAGCCGGGGGCAGTTTGAGCATATCCCCCATATCTTCTTCGGTGAACGGATAGTTTGCCGCTTTAATTCCATATTGCAGGGCCAGATACAAACTGGTGGGCGTTTTGCCGGAACGCGAAACACCGACTAAAATAATATCGGCTTCTTTATAATCTTTAAGGTTTGAGCCGTCATCATTGGCCAGCGCATAGTTAACTGCTTCAATACGAATATCGTAAGTTTTTTCGTGAATACTGTGGGTACGATGTTTTTCTGGTTTTGACGGTACACCGATAATTTTTTCCAGCGGCGCCACAAATTGGTCGAGAAAATTGTAGTTAATTCCCACAGATCTTGCGATAACTCGCCGAACATCCGGGTTTACTACTGTATAAAAAACGAGCGGGCGTTGCCCGGTATCTTGAAAACTTTCAGATATTTTTTCAATTACCGCATATGCCTGTTCTTCAGTTTCAACAAAAGGAATTGTCTTGTGATTGAATTCTGTAGGGAAAAGTGACAATAAAGCGTGGCCAAACACCTCTGCTGTAATGGCAGTACCGTCCGAAATGTAAAATGCTGTGCGCACAACAACTCCTTAACTTTGTCGTAAATTTATTACGAAATGAAATAAAATTTTACTTTCTTATAATCGGCATTTTAGAATTTCCCTATGGAAAAGCTAGCCTGAATTACTTTCAGCGATGGTTTGACCTCTACCCTACAAGTTCACATTTGAGTGAGCGTAAAGAAAAAGTGACAAGCTGGAGGCTGTAAAGTGCAAGAATACGTACTTTGGTATCAAGAGTTAGGCATGCACGATGTTAATCGTGTTGGCGGTAAAAATGCCTCGTTAGGTGAGATGATTTCAAACCTGGCGAACGCGGGTGTAAAAGTACCGGGAGGATTTGCAACAACAGCTTACGCGTTTAATGAATTTTTAGAGCAAAGCGGACTTGAAGCTAAAATTCATGAAGTGCTCGACTCATTAGACGTTGACGATGTTTCAGCGCTGGCCGAAGCCGGCAAGAACATTCGTCAGTGGATTATCGATACCCCTTTCCAGGGCAAACTCGAAGAAGAAATCCGCTCAGCGTTTGTAACACTACAAGGGGATGCCGGTGACGAGGCTTCATTTGCAGTGCGCTCTTCAGCCACTGCAGAAGATATGCCCGATGCCTCCTTTGCAGGTCAGCAGGAAACCTTCCTGAATGTGAAAGGTTATGATGCTGTAATTGTTGCGGTGAAGCACGTATATGCCTCACTGTTTAATGACCGTGCAATTTCTTATCGTGTGCACCAGGGTTACGACCACAAAGGCGTAGCGCTGTCTGCCGGCGTACAGCGAATGGTGCGCAGTGATATCGCCTCATCAGGTGTTATGTTTACTATTGATACCGAATCCGGCTTTGAAGACGTGGTTTTTGTTACCAGTTCTCTCGGCCTCGGTGAAATGGTGGTGCAGGGCGCAGTTAACCCAGACGAATTTTACGTTCACAAGCCTACTTTGGACAGCGGCAAGCCAGCTATCGTGCGCCGTAACCTGGGCAGCAAATTAACCAAAATGATTTACTCTGAAGATCAGAGTCATGGTAATCAGGTCACTATCGTGGATATTGACCCGGCCGACAGCAAAGCCTTCTCGTTAACCGACGACGAAGTTATGGCGCTGGCTAAGCAAGCCCAGATTATCGAAAAACACTATGACCGCCCGATGGATATCGAGTGGGCCAAAGACGGTGTTGACGGCGAGCTGTACATCGTTCAGGCGCGTCCTGAGACAGTACGCAGTCGTGAAGACGCGCAAAGCATTGAGCGTTTCCAGCTGAAAGGCTCTGCCGGTATTGTGTGTGAAGGCCGTGCAATTGGTCATAAGATTGGTGCGGGTCAGGCTAAAGTACTGGCATCCATTGATGAAATGGACAAAATCCAGGCCGGTGATGTGCTGGTTACCGACATGACAGACCCGGATTGGGAACCGATTATGAAAAAGGCTTCAGCGATTGTAACCAATCGTGGTGGCCGTACCTGTCACGCCGCAATTATTGCCCGTGAACTGGGCATTCCTGCCGTAGTCGGTTGTGGTAACGCCACCGATTCAATCAGCACCGGTGATTCGATTACGGTTTCCTGTGCTGAAGGCGATACCGGTTTTATCTACAACCAGGAACTGGAGTTTGATGTCACAACCTCGCGGATTGACTCCATGCCGGAATCACCAACCAAAGTGATGATGAACGTGGGTAACCCGGATCGTGCATTCGATTTTGCCCGCTTGCCCCATAAAGGCGTTGGTCTGGCTCGTCTGGAGTTTATTATTAACCGCATGATTGGGGTCCACCCTAAAGCGTTGCTGAACTTCGATACACAGCCTGATGAGCTGAAAGAAGAAATCAGCGATATGATTGCCGGTTACGAGTCGCCGACTGAATTCTATATTCAAAAACTGGTAGAAGGTATTTCAACCATTGGTGCTGCGTTCTCGCCTGAGAAAGTGATTGTTCGGATGTCTGACTTTAAGTCTAACGAATACTTCAATCTGGTGGGTGGTTACCAGTACGAGCCGGACGAAGAAAACCCAATGCTGGGTTTCCGCGGTGCCAGCCGTTATGTATCTGAAGACTTCCGCGATTGCTTTGCACTGGAATGTGAAGCCATTAAGCGGGTACGTAATGTAATGGGCTTAACGAACGTTGAGATCATGATCCCCTTCGTTCGTACCGTAGAAGAAGGTCGTCAGGTTATTGAACTGCTTGGAGAACAAGGCCTCAAACAGGGCGAAAACGGTCTGCGCGTTATCATGATGTGTGAACTGCCTTCCAATGCCTTGCTGGCAGATCAGTTCCTCGACATTTTCGATGGTTTCTCGATTGGCTCAAACGACATGACGCAGCTGGCGTTAGGTCTTGACCGCGACTCCGGCCTGATTGCGCATCTGTTCGACGAGCGTAATGATGCCGTTAAAGCCCTGCTTTCTCTGGCCATTAAGGCCGCTAAGAAACGTGGTAAGTACGTGGGGATTTGCGGCCAGGGCCCGTCTGATCATGAAGACTTTGCCGCATGGCTGGTAGATCAAGGCATTGACTCGGTATCGCTTAACCCGGATACCGTTGTTGAAACCTGGTTATACCTGGCTGAAAACCACGGTAAGTAAGCTTTTAGTTCGGTTTGAAAAGGTCAGCGATTGCTGGCCTTTTTTATTGCCAGGTGACCCGTCCTGAAATACGTTGACATAAAGAGGACTTCTTTATGACAACTTCAAGTAATCAAAGACCTAAGCGTACTCAGCGTGATTACACCTTAGCTTTTAAATTAGGTGTAGTTCAGCGTGTAGAAAAAGGCGAAATGACCTATAAGCAGGCACAAGTTCACTTCGGTATCCAAGGTAAATCAACGGTGCTAGTTTGGCTGAGAAAGCATGGTAGACTCGACTGGTCGAAACCATTTCAGCATCCACTTATGCCCAGTTCAAAAGAAACACCAGCCGAAAAAATAAAACGTCTCGAGAAAGAGTTAGCCGATGAGAAACTCCGTAATCAAATCCTCAATGGAATGGTTGATATCATGGATAAAGAATATGGAGCAGGCCTGAGAAAAAAGTACTTATCCGGTACGTCTGGCAAGCCAAAGAAAGAGAAGAAATAAGTTTGTCGGCTGCATGCCGGGTTGTGGGGATTTCCAGGCAGTCTGTTTATCAGGCTGTCGCCCGTATGGAGCACAGGAGGACAGAACTATCGGTAATTAAGGAGTGGGTGCTCTACTGGCGTAAGTTCATGCCGCAGTTGGGGACACGTAAGCTCTATAAATTAATCAAACAGAAGTTGATTGAACACGAAATCAAATTGGGTCGTGATGGCTTTTTTACTTACCTGAAGAGCGAGGGATTGCTAGTTAAGCCGAAGAAAAGCTTTATCAAAACCACATTCAGTAAACACTGGATGAAAAAGCATCCAAATTTACTTAAAGAAGAAGGACTGCATAATGCAGAACATGTACTGGTTAGCGATATCACTTATCTCGAATCTGACCAGGGTGTACATTATTTATCGTTAGTGACGGACTCTGGCTCACGCAAGATTGTGGGTCACCACCTGAGTTTGGATATGAGGGCTGAAAATGTAGTCAAAGCGTTGAAGATGGCAGTCAAAGATAAACGATATGTGGAAAACAGCGTTCACCACTCAGACAGAGGAGTGCAATACTGTTCAGCTATCTATCAGGATGAGTTGAAGGCTAATGGGATTCAGCCATCAATGACAGACGGTTACGATTGTTACCAAAATGCCTTGGCAGAAAGAATAAACGGTATACTCAAGCAAGAGTTCTTAATCTATCGATGTAAAACGATAGAGGAATTAAAAATACTTGTTGCCGAATCAATTAAGATCTACAACGAAATGAGACCGCACCTGAGTTTAAACATGGAAACACCCAATCAGGTGCACAATAGAAAAGGCCAGCTACTGGAGCTGGCCTAAAAACTGTCAACCTATCTTAGGACGGGTCAAGGTATTCGGTAATATAGAACGAGTGTGATAACAGGGAAGTAACGACTATGAACCAAAGTGGGCGATACCTGGTGAAGTGGTTAACTTCAGGCTGGTTATTGTGTGCGGGGAGTGCTGCGGTGCAGGCTCAGCAGGCCTCTGGCGCTGACATTCTCAGTGATCTGATTGGCGGGTTTGTTGCCCAGAATACTGCACTGACCGTGGTGGTCGCAGATTCTTCTTTGATATCGCTGGGTTTGATGGATTTTGATCCGAATGAATTTGCCGATTTTGGTGATTTAAATGTTGGCAATGAAGAATCTTTTGCGCTGAGAAAATCACTACGAACCTATTCGTTGCCGTGGTCGTTTGAGCCTCAAAAATTGTCAGAACACTGGCAGACCAGCTACGGAATAAGGGCTTCTTATGTGGGGTCCAGTCAGGACCTCATTTACGACGAGCCTGATTATATCAATACCTTTGATGAAGAGTCGTTTATCCTCTACGGCGAAAAAAACTGGCTGTATAACTTTTCTGAAGCGTGGCAATTCACGCTCAGCATGAGTGGTCAGTATCTCTATTACCGTAACCATTTTGACTATCAGGATCCTACCCTGCTATTGCTGCGAAGCTTTTTGGATGGGCAGTTGCTGAATACATCCTATGGGGTCTGGATGGTTGATCCGGCGGTGAATGCGGTTTATCGGGGCACGCTGTTTGGCCAGCGTTTTGACTATAAGATACAGTACCGGCATGCGCTGGGTCACACTATTCAAACCGATAGCCAGAGTCAACAAACGTCGGTGGAAACCGGGCGCTTTAGTAACACTCTGACTTTCCATTTCGACACCCCTGAACTTTACGGACGCCAATCTCAGGTAAGAACGTTACTGCGTCGTATCGACCTTACCGGCGACGCTGTAGAGCTTATGGGGACCTCTCATTACTATCAGTTTGGCGTGGGCTGGCTGGTTGATACGAGTAGCCCGGATAGCTGGCTGGACACTATTGGAATTGGCATATCAGTCAATGCCGGCAGCAATCTGAGTGGCGGCAGCGTTGTTATCTTATTTAATGAGGAAATGTAGTAGCGCAGCAGGTGGTTAGCGCACTCGTGACTTGCGCAGGCGTCTGTTTAATAACAGTCGATCCAGTTTACGTGCCGAGCTGGTCATTTGATTCTGGAAAAAACGCAGCCAGTTTCGGGCTCTCGGCCAGTCATAACTCAGCAGCATGAGCCCGCCGATGACCAGCAAAATTGAACCGGGCAGTAAAGTAAGGACAATTCCACTGAGAAACAGTAAGCCACCCAGGCTTAATCGGAGGGTCTTTTTCATTGTTAAGAACAAATGGCTGCTAATAATATACTGTTATTCTAGCCAGTCCTGGCCAGGATACAAAATCATAAATGTAATAAAATATAACACCCCTTGAGCGGCGGTTCAGGTTACGCTGAATTGAGGTTTTTGCTGTTTTAATAAAGCGTGAAATTCCTGCGCTGGCATAGGGCGCGCAAATAAAAATCCCTGCGCAGCTCGGCATCCCATATCGTAGAGCATTCGCGCCTGCTCCTGGGTTTCTACGCCTTCTGCAACCATGTCACAACCGAAAGACTGAGAGAGTGTGATGGCCGCAGCAATAATAGCCCGATGGCCTTTATTGGTAGTCAGATCGCAAATAAAGGTCCGGTCAATTTTTAACACGTTAACCCGTAACTCAGATAAATACGCCAGCGAACTCATGCCGGTTCCAAAATCATCAATCGCCAGACTAACGCCCAGTTCACGAAGCTGAGCCAGCGCTGATTGAATATAGTCAATATTAATACAGGTTTCGTTTTCAGTGAGTTCCATTTCGATAAACTGCGGCGGTAACCGATGACGCTTGAGCGTTTCGCCAATAAAAGCCGCCAGGCCTGGGTCCAGCAGATTGTAGGGCGAAAGATTAATGGCAATGGGAACGAGGAGTCCTTCGGTGTGCCATTGGCTTGCCTGAGCAGCCGCGGCAGCTATAATATACCGGCCAAACTCCTGTACTTTACCCGAGTGTTCTATAAGGTCGATGAATTCTGCCGGGCCAAGTAAACCCAGGCGCGGATGCTGCCAACGACAGAGGGCTTCCGCTCCGATGACTTCGCCACTGGCTAAATCGACCTTGGGTTGGTAGTACAAAATTATTTGCTGCTGTTCCAGGGCATCGCTGAGCTCAGCGCGCAGTTGCAGAATGTCTTTATAGTCTGCAATTTTCTTGTCGTCGTAAACCTGCCAGCCGCTGCGCATTGCCTTGGCTTTATGCATGGCGGTATCCGCACAAACGATTAACCCGGCCGTATTCTCAGCCTGACTCGGGTAGTGAGAGATACCGATACTGGCGCCGCTATTCACGGTCAGGCCGTTTATTAAAATAGGCGAATTACAGGAATTGACGATCTCTAAAGACAGTGTTTTAGCTTTTTCAATGGTGTAGCCGGGGGCCCAGATAAAAAACTCATCGCCGCCGGTACGGATGAGTTCCGCCGGGGCATTGATTAATTCGCTCACGCGCCGGGCTACTTCTTTCAGTAAGGTGTCACCTGCGGCGTAACCAAAGGAGTCGTTAACCTCTTTAAACCGATCCAGGTCAATAATCAACAAACAGCCTTCATCAACCGGGGTGTCGGTATCTTCGGTTGCCGGGCCCAGCGAGTTTTCCAGTAGTTCAATAAGGTACAAGCGGTTGGGCAGGCCGGTGAGTGAGTCATGTGTGGCAATATAAGCCAGTGATTCATTGACTTGTTCTGCCCGTTTAGCAATAAGCGAGGCCAGCGTCAGAGCCAGCCAGACGGCTATCCAAAAGACAATGATAGAGGTAACCAGTAACCGCTTGGCAACAAAGCTAAGGGTAATGTCTAACGCCGGGGTTTCCTGCACAAAGGTGATCACATAGTGACCGGTTTGATGCCGCTGCCAGAGATAGGTCTTGCCGTTCAGCTCGATGGGGTCAGCATTGTCCTCGGTCCCGGGGATTAGCTGCAGCAAGGAGCTTCGCTCGGTAGGGGTTAATAACAGGTTCTTTTGCCACTGTTGTTGGGCCGTTGTGACGGTGATGAATGCAGGGGTATTCACCGCTGAGAGCAAAACTTCATTTAACAGGGTGTCTACTTCTGATGCGTCATTTACCTGGCTGAGTTCGTTACTGAACAAGCTGGTGATATGGGCCATGGCTTTGAGTTCAGAGCGCACTGTAATATCGGCTGTCAGCCGGTAAGATACCGTCACATAGATGGCGGAAACCAGCAGTGCCACACACAGACAAGCCCAGATTAATCGGGGCTTAACCGTTTTGTCCTGTTTTATTTTGGCAATTTGCTGCATAGGTATTGCGGTAATTGTCAGTGTTTACGCGTATTAATGCCTGCCAGATGATAGACCGGACACCAGCCGGAAGCTAACGAAATGAGATTAAGCAAACCAAAGATCCCCAGTAAGACCTCAATAAAGACATCACCAATCAGATCGCCGTTGAACAGTGCAAAGGCGGTTACACAAATCCCTATTACACCGCGAAGGGAGCGATCTAAAAGATTAAGGTTCGAAGTAAGTGCCATTGAAAGAAATCCTGCTTTAATTTTCTTTATTATAGCCTGACCTTATAGCTGGTGATATTTATTTGCAAGCGGATACGTAATCCCTGCAAAGTAATTTTTGATAAAAAAATCGCCCGCTAACAGTGGAGACCTACTCCCAGCCTAGGTATACTTGGCCGCCTATTCACCAGTGAGAGCGTAGCTTTGAATTTACCTGTTGTACCAGTTGAATCGACCGTTTCTGATGATTACAGAACCTACCTTCAGCGCCTTGAGAAGTCTTCTTTTTCAGGCGATATCGAGTATAGCTACGGTAGCCGTCTGGCTGTGGCAACGGATAACTCGGTGTATCAGAAGTTACCGCAAGCGGTAGTTCATCCCAAAGGGATCAACGATTTACAGATTATTGGTGAACTGGCTAACCAGCTTCCGCAGGTAAAATTCAGCGCCCGCGGTGGTGGTACCGGTACGAACGGGCAAAGCCTGACCGACGGGATTGTGGTGGACATGTCCCGGCATATGAATAAGGTACTGGAAATTAACCCGGAGGAAGGCTGGGTACGCGTTCAGTCCGGGGTGGTAAAAGACGCCCTTAACGATGCCTTACGGCTTTATGGCTTCTTCTTTTCGCCCGATCTGTCCACCAGTAACCGGGCCACTCTGGGCGGAATGATCAGTACTGACGCGTCGGGCCAGGGCTCACTGGTGTACGGTAAAACCAGTGATCACGTCTTAGCGTTAACCTCGGTACTGGCCAACGGTGAAATACTGCAAACCCAGCCACTTTCAGTTGCTGAAGCTGAGGAACAAGCCTCACGGAGCGATACCTATGGGCGAATTCTGCGCCAGGTGCTCAATACCTGCCGAGGTAAGAGGCAGGATGTTCTGGCCAAATTCCCGCGTATGAACCGGTTTTTAACCGGCTACGATTTAGAACATGCCTTTGATGAAGAAAAACAGTTAATTGATGTTAGCCGTCTGATTACCGGCTCTGAAGGCTCACTGGTTTTTGTTGCTGAAGCGAAATTATCACTCACCAAAATTCCCAGGCATACGGCGCTGGTGAATATTAAATATGACTCCTTCGAGTCGGCTTTGCGCCATGCGCCGCGAATGATTGCCGCACAGGCGACGTCGGTGGAAACCGTCGACAGTAAAGTACTGAATCTGGCCCGCACCGATATTATCTGGCATTCCATCGCTAATCTCATTGAAGATGTACCGGGCAAGGAAATGCTGGGTCTGAATATGGTGGAGTATAACAGTAACGATCCGGACGAAATTAAACAGCGAATAGCCCGCTTAGAAGAAGAGCTGAGCGCTTCGGCGCAAAAAGGCGAATATGGCGTTATTGGTTATCAGTTAACGTTTGACCGTGCCGACATTAATAAAATATACGCTATGCGTAAAAAGTCAGTGGGATTACTGGGCAACACCAAGGGCAGCCAAAAGCCTATCGCCTTTGCCGAGGATACTGGCGTACCACCCGAAAATCTGGCTGATTTTATTATGGAATTCCGTGCGTTACTCGACGGTCATGGCCTGCAATATGGCATGTTTGGTCATGTGGATGCCGGTGTCCTGCATGTGCGCCCGGCGCTTGACCTGTGCGATCCAGAGCAGGAAATACTGATGCACCAGATCTCTGATGAAGTGGTGGCACTGGTGGCTAAACACGGCGGTCTGATGTGGGGTGAACACGGCAAAGGTTTTCGCAGCGAATATGGTCCGGCGTTTTTCGGTGAGTCACTGTTTGCTGAACTGCGCAGAATAAAAGGCGCTTTTGATCCGGCCAATAAAATGAACCCGGGTAAGATCTGTACGCCCATCGACAGTGACGATGAGTTGGTGAAGGTGAGCGATCCTAAGCGGGCAACGCTCGACAGAACTATCCCGGTGGCATTTAAAGAGTCCTTTAAGCCTGCCATGGACTGCAATGGCAACGGATTGTGTTTTAACTATGACACCACATCACCCATGTGTCCCTCGAGTAAAATTACCCGCGACCGTCGCCACAGTCCGAAAGGCCGGGCCGGGTTAATTCGCGAATGGTTGCGCCTGCTGGCAAACCAGGGCGTCGATCATCAGGCGTTGATGGAAGGACAATATAAAAGCAGTTGGCTGACTCGCTGGAAGAACTCCCGCTCTAACGAGGAAGATTTTTCCCATGAAGTGCTGGAAGCTATGAATGGCTGCCTGGCGTGTAAATCCTGTAGCAGTCAGTGTCCGGTAAAAGTGGATGTGCCGGAGTTCCGATCAAAGTTTTTAAACGTGTACTATCAGCGCTACCTGCGCCCGCTTAAGCATCATCTGGTGGCCAATGTGGAAACTCTCACGCCGCTGATGGCAAAACTGCCTAAGGTGAGCAATGCCCTGATGAATAACGGCGCGGCAAAATCACTATTAGAAAAGGTTGCCGGCTATGTGGATGCACCGGCGTTATCTGTGCCCACATTAAGTGAACAGGCAGAGCAGGTGATGCAAACCTTTGACCTGGCTGAACTTGAGCGGATTGATGCCTCTGAGCGCGAAAATTATGTGTTGATTGTACAGGATCCGTTTACCAGTTATTACGACGCACAGGTAGTTAGTGATTTTGGCCGGCTGGTCAAAGCACTCGGTAAAACACCGGTACTACTGCCGTTTAAGCCGAATGGTAAAACCCTGCATGTAACCGGCTTTCTGGAAAAGTTTGCCCGCACGGCAACGGATACCGCGGCCTTTTTGAACCAGGTGGCAGCGCTTAACATGCCCATGGTGGGCGTGGATACACCGCTGGTGTTGTGTTATCGCGATGAATACCAGGCACTGGGCGCGGCGCGCGGCGACTTTGTTGTGCATACCGTACACGAGTGGCTGGCAACATTGCCTGCAGCGCAGTGGCAGCAGGAAGATGCTGCGGAGGAACAAACGGTGATGGCGCTGTTTGCTCATTGCACCGAAAAAACCAGGCTGCCGAAAACGGAGCAAACCTGGCAGGATATTTTTGCCAGAGTGGGACTGAAAACTGACATTGTGAAAGTAGGCTGTTGCGGTATGGCGGGCAACTACGGCCATGAGGCCGTCAACAAAGCTAACTCGCTGGGTATCTATGAAATGAGCTGGCAGCAGGCGGTGGCGCGTTATAAACCGGAACACATTATGGCCAGCGGCTATTCCTGTCGAAGTCAGGTTAGCCGCATCGATAAGATTAAACCAAAACACCCGCTGCAAGTTCTATTGCAGTGTCTAACTAAAAGAACGAAAAATTTATGACAGAACAACTAACAGAAGAGCAAATCCAGACCTGGGCAAGGGAAGCCTTTCAGCAGGCCAATCAGTTTCTCGCTCAGGAGGGCGTTTTATTTGATACGGTGGTCACCGAGGAATGTCGTTATCTGGCGCCATTGGTCGCGGTGTGGAAAATTAAAGCCATGGACAACAAAATGTACTGGGTATTAACCGGTGATGTCCCTACCGATTTCACACTGGCCGATAATGCCAAAGATGCACGCGGCGCGCTGAGATACTTTTCTATGCGCTGGCAGATCAAGGCTGAAAACCTGCTGCAAAATAATCAACAACAGGATCCCAGTCAAACGTCTTACGCTCAGTTGCTGGCTGACCGGGCAGAGAAAATCTATCTGTTGCAGGAAAATGAGGGCCTGTGGGGCTAGCCTGTTAAACCGGGTGGTGGGGCGTTAGTGAATATGCCGCACATCGGGGAAATCAAAGTTTTGCCGGTTACACACCATCTTTTGCATGGGAATACCGGCTTCCATAAACGCCTTGCCAACCGGCTCAAAGCCCTTGGCACGGTGATATTCAACGCTGGTAAGCTCAGACTGTAACTGAATTTGTTTAAGGTTTTGCGATTCGGCTTGTTTAAGCAGGGCGGCAAACAGTAGCTTGTAGACGGCCAGGGTACGGTGTCCGGGTAAAACGGCAATTCGCCCCAGTTCTCCGCTGGGAGTGAGGCGGCCGGTAGCGATTGGGGTATTTTGGTCGCAAAATAACAAAACGTGAGCGGCCTGGCTGTCCAGCTCGTCGAATTCGGTGGTTTCTGGCAATTGCCATTCCAGAACATATACCGCTTTTCTCAGAGTTTTCAGTTGCTCACAGGCTTCCTGCCAGAGAACCTGCTGTACTTTATACGCCATACTTACCCCCATTCTGCCCTACCAGCAAACGTGCCGGCATTCTACTCCGGTGGATCGTCTGAACCTGTATTGCCGTTTTTAGGTCAGAATTCCCAGTACCCCATATTAACCAGTGTAGTGAATGTGCAAAAAATATCCAGTTCATCCGGGGCCGCTGCCATATCACTGCGGTCAATGTCAGGTTGAGCAACCAGTTTGCACATAATCGGGTAATTTTGTGCAGAGAAATTAACCACTTCACCGTTAATAAATAAGCAGTCAGGGAAGGTTTCGTTTAACAGTGGCCGGCAGCCGGGTAACTTAACCAGTCTGCCGTCGTTGGCCAGACAGTCTTGTAATAACTGGCTGTCTGCCGGTTCGCCGGTATCCGGCTCTATGCCTTGTTCACTCAACATAGTCAGCAGGCTTTTACTGAAGCTATTAGCGTCGATAGCTCTGTGGAGTAAGGATTTAAGCGCCTGTAGCTGGCGGTCGGGCACTTCTGCGGGGGAGTCAGAATGTGTAAGGGCCGGGTCTGTATAACGCTCAGGGGCAGCAGACAGCGTTTGTAAATGTTCCGCCAGATAGTTGCCAAGCTGCGGCTGGTCCGGTGCGCGAAAGCCTATGGAATAGGTCAGGCTGTCGGCCAGTGTAACGCCATCATGGGGCCAACCCGGCGGAATGTAGAGGATATCTCCGGGCTGAAGTTCACAGTCAATCAGAGGCGTAAAGGTTTCTACCTGACAAAGCCCTTTAGCCGGTTGCGTAGTGGTCAGGCCTTCAGGAGCGCCAACCCGCCAGCGCCGGCTGCCTTTACCCTGGAGTAAAAAGACGTCGTACTGATCAACGTGTGGGCCGACCCCGGCACCGGGCACGGCAAAACTGATCATCAGATCGTCTACCCGCCAGTTAGGAATAAAATTAAACCAATCCATGAGCTCACTGGCTTCATCCAGGTATCTGTCGACGCCCTGTACCAGTAAGGTCCACTGGCCCTGACATGCTGCGAAGTCCTCAAACGGCCCTTGCTGTATTGACCAGCCTTGTTCCTGCTTACTGATAACCCGGCTATCCAGTTCAGGCTCCATGGCCAGGCCGGCCAGTTCGTGCTCATCTATAAAATCGACAAAATCGGGCAGAGCGTTGCGAAGTACACAGGGCTTTTTCTGCCAGTAATCACGTAAAAAAGCCGGAATATCTAAATTAAGCACAGTCATCATCTTAGTCAGAGTTTGCGCTATTATCACCGGGTTGGCAGATGATTAAAACCCAATCCTGGCGATTGTTCGGTGACTTTAAGCTGATAGTAAAAACGGGTGTCGGGATGTTTGGCACTGGCCAGGGGTTTTTGGGTCGCAACCAGATGGTCAGGAAGGTGTGTCATGGTAATCGGGCAGGCAGAAACATAATCGCTGTCGGCCTGCTGTTCCAGACAAGCTGCCAGATTGACGGTTTCGCCCCAAATATCAAAATAGGGCCGGTGATTACCGATGATGCCTGCTGTGAGCGGACCGCTGGCAATGCCGATACGCACCGTACAATTGAGCTTGTGGCTACTACTGTAGCGATTAATGATGGCGTGCAGGGCACAGGCAAACCGATACATGTCTTCACAGCATTGGTAGTTTAATTCACTGCTTAACCTGCTCACCGCCATATACTGGTCGCCGTTGGTCTTAATTTTTTCAATTGGAAACTGCTCACTCATTTTGTCGATATTCGAGTAAAGGTTTTTCAGGGCGCTTAAAGTAAGGCGGTCGCCATACTGGCGGTTAAGCGCGGTATAGCCACTGAGGTCGGCAAATAATACGCAGGCGAACTGATAGCGCCTGGTTTTACCAGGTTGCCAGAACCGGGTTGGTTGTTCTGGATCTTTTGGCAAAAGCTGACTCAGAGTTGATACTGACACCTGATGAGCGCCGCGTAAGCCGTGCCAGCGGCTAAGCGTTTGGTGGCGGAGAACCCGGTAAATTCCCAGACTCAGTGCACCGAGAGTAAGATCATTGGTCAAGCGTAATAAGCCGAACTCAAGCTGGGGCTGATAATGCACTACGCTAAACAAGGCGAATAAAAACAAAGCGCCGGTCAGGACTGTGGTTTGGGCCAGTTGTTCAGAGCGGGTAAAAACAAAACCGGTAATGACTACGGCCAGTAAATAATAATAATGCGTATTGGATAAACCGGGCCACAACAGTAATACCCAGGTGAGATAACTGTAATAGAGGCTAAACAGAGCAACTTTTAAACTGTTCAGGCTCATCAACCGTTGGGCAACGCCCAGGGCAATGAGTGCCAGAAAATGACTCAGCCAGTTGGCACTTTGCCATGAACCGGGACGGGCAAAGTAATACAGTGCCGGCAGTTGCAGTAACAAGGCTATGGCGAACAACAGCAGGGTTAAATTGAGCGTCAGCCTGACTTGTTCAGCGGTTCGCTGTGAGGCGGGAAGGGTGGTTGAAAGCGGTAGCATGGCAACTCCTTACTGTAGGAGTTGCCAAGCGTAGCAAACGCTTATTCGCCCAGTAACTGATCTACCAGACGGATTGCGTCACCGATGTAGGCTTGTGGAGACAGCTGTTTCAACTGCTCTTTAGCACTTTGCGGGAGTTCGAGGTTATCAATAAACTCAGCAATCACCTCAGCATTTACTTTTTTGCCTCGGGTTAATTCCTTGAGTTTCTCGTATGGCTTTTCAATACCATAGCGGCGCATTACGGTTTGAATAGGTTCAGCCAGTAATTCCCAGTTATTGTTCAGTTCGTTGAGCAGGCTTTGCTCGTTCACTTCCAGTTTACTGATGCCCTTAAGCGTTGCCTGATAAGCGATAACCGCATAGCCTACGCCAACACCCAGGTTACGCAGTACGGTAGAGTCGGTCAGGTCACGCTGCCAGCGCGATAACGGCAGTTTAGCGGCCAGATGATCGAAGATGGCGTTAGCAATGCCAAGGTTACCTTCCGAGTTTTCAAAGTCGATAGGGTTTACTTTATGCGGCATGGTTGACGAGCCAATCTCACCGGCTACGGTTTTTTGCTTAAAGTGACCCAGAGCAATATAACCCCAGACATCACGGTCGAAATCAATCAGGATAGTATTGAAACGCGCGATGGCATCAAACAGTTCTGCAATATAGTCGTGCGGCTCAATTTGCGTGGTAAAAGCATTCCAGGTAATGCCCAGGCTGGTCACGAAGTCTTCAGAAATAGTGTGCCAGTCAAGTTCAGGGTATGCAGACAAGTGGGCATTGTAGTTACCTACCGCGCCATTGATTTTACCGAGTAGGCTAACGGCGGCAATTTGATCGCGCTGACGTTGTAAACGAACCGCCACATTCGCCATTTCCTTGCCCATGGTAGTTGGGGAGGCTGGCTGGCCATGGGTACGTGCCATCATAGGAATACTACGATATTCGCGGGCTAAGTCTTTTAACGCGCCAATTAGCTCATCGCAGTAAGGCAAAATAACCGTGTCGCGGGCTTCGGTGCACATTAAGGCGTGTGACAGGTTGTTAATGTCTTCCGAGGTGCAGGCAAAGTGAATAAATTCGCTGATAGCGTTCAGTTCGCTATTGTCAGCCACTTTTTCTTTCAGGAAGTACTCAACCGCTTTCACATCGTGGTTGGTAGTGCGTTCGATTTCTTTGATACGACGGGCATCATCAACCGAAAACTCTGCCACAATACTGTCGAGCAGTTTATGCGACTGAGGAGAAAAGTCTGGTACTTCGGTGATACCGTCCAGTTCAGACAGTTTTTGTAACCATCTTACTTCAACTTCAACCCGGTATTTAAGCAGGCCATACTCGCTAAAAATCGACCGTAACTCGCCTGTTTTAGAGGCATACCGACCATCGACCGGAGAAATTGCCGTTAATTGGGATAGTTCCACCTTTTGCTCCTCAATTAGTTCATTAATCTCAGTGCCTGCTGGGCACTGCGCAGAATTGCTTTACGTTTAAATAAGATCTGGCGGCGCTGACCGCCGAGTTGCCGCCATAATACCGCTGCCCGGACACCGGCCAGCAATATCGCGCGGACCCGGTGCTGATTAAGCGGCTGGCTCAGGCAACTGGGATTGCCGGCAATCTGAATTTTAGGCGCCAGCGGACTGATGACGTCAGAATAGATACTTGCCAGTGACGATAATATCTGCGGGCTTTCAAAATCCATATGCGCCAGCTGGCGTTGCACATGGGAGATTCGCTCGCCGAGCTCGTTCATGGCTTTACTGTTACGGGCCAGCTTGCGTTCCAGCCCCAGTATGCTGGCAATGTACCGAGTCATTTCAGTGTCTTTTTTCGAGTTATGATCGCCTAACTGGGCAACAATGACCTGAAAACCGGTTTTTAAATTCTCTAACTGCCCGAAGACCTGTTGAGTGGTATCTGAATCGGTCACCAGAATACTCGACAGGCTGGCTTCTACTGCTTGTTTATCGGCTTCGCCGGTGCGAGCAATAGACTGCACCAGGCGGGCTGCCTGACAAACACCAGCCAGGCCCAGTTGCTTTTCAATGGCTGTATCCAACATTAGCGTAGATAACTCTCAATAATGCCGCCACCGAGGCAGACTTCATCCTGATAAAACACCGCTGATTGTCCAGGGGTGACGGCTTTTTGCGGCTCATCAAAGGTGACTTTCACCTGATCGCCATCCACAGGCGTAACCAGGCAGGGAATGTCCTGCTGGCGATAACGGGTTTTCACCGCCGCTCTGAACGGTTCGGTTGGTGCGGTACGGTTAACCCAGTGTAATTGCTTGGCAATCAGACCATCCGAGTAGAGGCGAGGGTGGTTAGCCCCCTGACCGACGATCAGTACATTGCGCTCGACGTCTTTATCGACCACATACCAGGGATCGTCACCGTATTCGGCCAGTCCACCAATGTGTAACCCTTTACGCTGGCCCAGAGTGTGGTACATCAGCCCTTCATGCTGGCCAATCTCTACCCCTTCGGCGGTTTCAATAATCCCCGGTTGGGCCGGCAGGTACTGACTTAAGAAATCTTTAAACTTACGTTCACCAATGAAGCAAATACCCGTGCTGTCTTTTTTGTCGGCGGTAATCAACCCTTGTTGCTCGGCGATTTCCCGCACCCGTGGCTTTTCGATATCACCCACCGGAAACAGGGTTTTAGCTACATGTTCTTCGCCGAGGGTATACAGAAAGTAACTTTGGTCTTTGTTGTTATCCAGGCCGCGCAGCATTTGCCAGTGGCCGTTTGTTTCGCGTCGGCGCACGTAATGGCCGGTGGCAATGTAGTCGGCGCCCAGATCCTCAGCGGCATACTCAAGGAACGCTTTAAACTTAATTTCCTTGTTACACATGATGTCAGGGTTCGGCGTGCGGCCGGCTTTATACTCGGCCAGAAAGTACTCAAACACGTTGTCCCAGTACTCGGCAGCAAAATTGATGGTATGCAGGTAAATACCCAGTTTATCGGCAACGGCCTGAGCATCGGCGAGATCTTCGGCCGCCGCGCAGTATTCATCGTTGTCGTCTTCTTCCCAGTTCTTCATAAACAGGCCTTCAACTTCGTAGCCTTGTTGCTGAAGCAAATAAGCAGAAACAGAAGAATCCACACCACCGGACATACCGACGATGACTTTTTGTTTATTGGGGGCCGAATCGGCGAGCTGAGACATTAGTTAACCGTGCACTCACATGTTATTTACGGGGCGCGGAGTTTACCAGAAATTGCAACTTTTGGCACCTCTAAAAGGGCCTTTTTAAGGCGCTCGACGTGATTTTTGCGGTTGTTTGGGCCTGGTCCGACGGGCAGGGCGTCTATTTACCTTGCTGGCGGGTTTCACCGGGGGGCCTGGCAGGCTGACATATTCGCCATTGGCGATGCCATCGAGCGTCCAGTTGCCTACCCGGTAGCGGATCAGTCGCAGGGTAGGGTTGCCCACGTGAGCCGTCATTCGCCGGACCTGCCGGTTGCGCCCTTCGCTAATGGTAATCGACAGCCAGGTTGTGGGGATACTGGCGCGCTCGCGAATTGGCGGGTTGCGGGGCCACACTGCAGGTTCAGTAATGCGCTGTACTTTGGCTGGCAGGGTCATACCATCTTTTAATTCGACGCCCTTACTCAAGGCGTTGATGGCTTCATCGGTTACTTCGCCCTCAACCTGTACCCAATAGGTTTTACTGGTTTTGGCTTTCGGATGGGCAAGCTTATGTTGCAGGCTGCCGTTATCGGTAAGGACCAGCAGGCCTTCAGAGTCGCGATCGAGTCTTCCCGCTGCGTAGACATCGGGAACCTGTATATAATCTTTCAGGGTTTCGCGGCCCTCGGCGTCGGTAAACTGAGAGAGCACCATATAGGGTTTGTTGAACAGGATTACGGTTGAAGTCATGAATAAAGCTGGCCGGTATCATTTAAGTAAACAGTTTATCAAAGTTGTTGTTTAAGCACACCGCCAACCTGGCGGTGATGGAAATTTGTACGCTTTGATGAATAATTACCCATGAAAACTAATTTATTAACCGTTTTTTCGTAATTAAGACAAAGGTATGACTTGTAACTGGTTCGCTTGACCCTATACTAAAGACCTTATGATTCATGTGCATTACATGGCCAGCGTCAACCTGTAAAATTAGTGAATTAAATACTCAGTAAAGTGGATACTGAGTATTTGCGTGCGTGAATCGATACTCCCTTCAGGTTGACACATGTAGGTACGCAGGAAAATCACGAGATCCGGTCTCTTGTCAGAACGTTATGATCTGAAATAAGCGGCTGGAATTTGTTGAATGGAAAAAACGCAGCCAGCTACTGCAACTATTGAGGTACATAATGACCAACCGTAAGTCTACAATTATTTATACCAAAACCGATGAAGCGCCAATGTTGGCCACGTATTCGTTTTTACCTATTATTCGTCGCTTTGCCAGCGAAGCTGATATCGAAGTTGAAGTGAGTGATATCTCTTTAGCTGCACGTGTACTGGCCCACTTCCCTGATTACCTGACCGACGACCAGAAGGTTGTAGATGCCCTGAACGAGCTGGGCGAACTGACTCAGGATCCAGAAGTTAATATCATCAAGCTGCCCAATATCAGTGCTTCTATCCCGCAGCTGCGTGCTGCAATCAAAGAACTGAACGCGCTGGGTTTCAACGTACCGCAGTTCCCTGAAGATCCGAAAAGTGACGAAGATAAAGACGTTCGTGAACGTTACGGTAAAGTACTGGGTTCTGCAGTAAACCCGGTATTGCGTGAAGGTAACTCAGACCGTCGTGCGCCTACAGCGGTTAAGAATTACGCCAAAAAGCACCCGCACAGCATGGGCGAGTGGAGTCAGGCATCGCAAACTCACGTAGCGCACATGCGCGGCGGTGATTTCTATTCAGGTGAAAAATCGGTAACCGTGGCTAAAGAAGGCCATGTAAGCATCGAATTTACCGGTAAAGATGGCAGCAAGAAAACCCTGAAGCCAAAAGTTGACTTACTGGCTGGTGAAGTCATCGACGGTATGTACATGAGCAAGAAAGCCTTGTGTCAGTTCTTCGAAGAGCAAATCGAAGACGCCAAAAACACCGGCATTCTGTTTTCACTGCACGTAAAAGCGACCATGATGAAGGTGTCTCACCCCATCGTATTCGGTCACTGTGTAAAAGTCTTTTATAAAGAACTGTTTGAAAAATACGGCGACCTGTTCGACGAGTTAGGCGTTAACCCTAATAACGGTCTGGGCAGTGTTTACGACAAAATTGCCAGTCTGCCAGAATCTCAGCGTTCTGAAATCCAACGCGATATCAACAAGTGTTATGCCGACCGCCCACCGCTGGCGATGGTTAACTCAGATAAGGGTATTTCTAACCTGCACGTACCAAGTGACGTAATCGTTGACGCGTCTATGCCTGCGATGATCCGTTCTTCTGGTCAGATGTGGGGCCCGGATGGAAAACTGCACGATACTAAAGCGGTAATCCCGGAAAGTACTTACGCCACCATTTATCAGGAAGTGATTAACTTCTGTAAAACGCATGGTGCTTTTGACCCAACAACTATGGGTACTGTTCCGAACGTAGGTCTGATGGCTCAGAAAGCTGAAGAATACGGTTCACACGACAAGACTTTCGAGATGGATGCTGACGGTAAAGTTGAAGTTATCGACCAGGACGGCAACGTACTTATCGAGCATGAAGTTGAAGAAGGCGATATCTGGCGTATGTGTCAGGCTAAAGACGCGCCAATCCAGGACTGGGTTAAACTGGCCGTTACTCGTGCCCGTCAATCTGGTATGCCAGCCGTATTCTGGCTGGACGATGAGCGTGCTCACGATGCACAGCTGATCAAGAAAGTTGAGAATTACCTGAAAGATCACGACACTGATGGTCTGGAAATTTCTATCATGTCACCAGTTCGCGCTATCCGTTTCTCTATGGAGCGTGCTATCCGTGGTCTGGATACCATCTCGGTAACCGGTAACGTATTACGTGATTACCTGACTGACCTGTTCCCGATTCTGGAACTGGGCACCAGTGCGAAAATGTTGTCAATCGTGCCGCTGATGGCCGGTGGTGGTTTGTACGAAACTGGTGCAGGTGGTTCAGCACCTAAGCACATTCAGCAGTTTGTTGAAGAAGGTCACTTGCGTTGGGATTCACTGGGTGAGTTCCTGGCACTGGCAGTATCGCTGGAAGACGTTGCTATCAAACACGATAACAGCAAAGCCAAGCTGATTGCCACCGCGCTGGACAAAGCCACAGAAGCATTGCTTAACAACGGTAAATCGCCACTGCGTAAAGTAGGCGAACTGGATAACCGTGGCAGCCACGTCTTCCTGGCCATGTACTGGGCAGAAGAGCTGGCGAAGCAAACTGAAGATGCCGAACTGGCAGCTAAGTTTGGTCCTGTTTACGACAAGCTGGCCGCCAACATTGATACCATTATCAGTGAAATTGTTGATACAGAAGGTAAGCCACAGGATATCGGTGGTTACTACCTGCCTGATGAAGCTAAAACAACTGCTGCGATGCGTCCAAGTGCCACATTTAACGAAATTCTTGGCGCTTAATCAAAGCATTCGCTTTTGATTGATATAAAAAACCGGCTTTCGCCGGTTTTTTTTTGCGCCTGGGTTTGTGTTTGATAAAGCAGCGTATTTCGCCCGGTAATAGCGTTATTGCTCGCCGAAACGTTACCACCAACTGCTAGCAGTAAAATGAATTGATACGGATCGTGTTGGTCTCTGCTATCTTTTAGTGAGCATAGGGAGAAAGCGCAATGACACGATTTACTCGCAAGGTTACCACACTGTTTTGCTCACTGTTGTGCTGGGCGGCAACCGCCATCACGCCAGCAATAGCCGCTGTTGATAAAAACAGTGAGCATGCCAGAACAACCTACCGGATCTATAAAACCATCGTTGAGATGGACTCCTCAAAAACGAGTGGTGGGGCGACCCCTGTTGCCCGATATCTGGCATCTGAATTTCGTCAGGCGGGGTTTGCTGATGCGGCAATAGAAGTGATCCCTGTAGAGCATACCTCAGCCCTAGTTGTAACTTATAAAGGCCGTGCTGGAAGTCAGCACCCGCCCATTCTGTTTTTGGGACACATGGATGTGGTTAAAGCTCTGGCTTCAGACTGGCAACGGGCACCCTTCACTTTATCCGAAGATAACGGTTACTTTTTTGGCCGCGGTACCCTCGACAATAAGTTTGGTGTGGCGCAGATATCTGGCGCATTCATTGCGCTCAGAAAAGCCGGTTACCTACCTGATCGGGATCTTATTATCGCGTTTTCGGGCGATGAAGAGTCGGGCATGGTGAGCACCCGTTATCTGGCCTCACGAGAAGATTTGACGAAAGCGGCGTATGCCTTAAACACCGATGCCGGTGGTGGAGTGCTATCTGGCAAAGGCAAGGCGGTGGTATATCGAGTCCAGGCGGCTGAAAAAACCTATGTTAGCTTTCAATTAGAGGTGAAAAATCCTGGTGGTCATAGCTCAAGGCCCCGTAGCGATAATGCAATATATGAACTTGCTGCAGCGCTCAGAGAAATTCAGGCCTACCGTTTTCCGGTTATGACTACCCCCATGACCCTTAACTACCTTAAACAAGCGGGGAAATTATCGGGCGGAGAGAGCGGTGAAACACTGCTGCAGTTTGCCAACGACCCGACCGATCGGGAAGCCGCTGACAAGCTGTTTAATGAGCCGGAATATGTGGGGACTACCCGCACCACCTGTGTTGCCACTATGTTGTCTGGCGGCCATGCGGAAAATGCGTTGCCGCAATCGGCCACGGCCACGGTGAACTGCCGGGTGTTTCCGGGCTCGGATGTCGAAGGGGTCAAAGCCTCGTTACAAAAAGCAATTGATAATCAAAATGTTACCATTACCACCATAACAGATTACGTTGAAAGTCCGGTATCGGAACTGCGTGAGGATGTGCTGAACGCCATTACCGGTTCGGTTTATCTACGGTACCCGGATGTGCCCATCATGCCTTACCTGGAATCCGGTGGTACCGATGGCATGCATTTTCGCCGGGCCGGCATTCCTACCTGGGGGATAAGTGGCTTGTTTCTTAATCCGGAAGACATGTTTGCCCATGGGTTAAACGAGCGCGTACCGGTTGCAGGATTTTATGATTCTCTGACTCACTGGCCTCATATTATTAAAGCTCTGGCGGGTGAGTAACCTCTTGTAAAGCGAGCGAGATAAGGTAAAAGGATATGCTTTGCTGTGCACGACTCAAGCATAAATGCTACCGGTGGCACTGGTAATTTTAGTGGGTAATTGATACCGTTTGGCTGCTTATTATTATTCACTTTTATTTTACATGTTGAAGGTTGAGTTATGACTACCGCGAGCACCTTGTTTAAGCGCGATGAAAAAAATGGCAACGTTTGGCTAGAAAAAACAGAGTCTGGCACAGTGGAGTACATCGACAAGGGATTACAGCCCCAGGTGATGCAGTCAGAAGCGGCTGTTGGTCATGCCATGTTGGATGAACTTATAGCGGTTGCCGAGAGTAAAAAGGGCGACATTAATATTGCTTTACTGGGGGGAAGGGGCGCACAGCAATTACATAAGTTGCTTGGCGAAAAAGCGACCACCTCTGAGCTGGATGATATTCTGAGCCGTTTAAATGTATTTACTCAGGATGCCCTGGCACCCATGGCAATGGGGAACAGCCTCAGTTTTGTGCGGGATTTTGAACGTATTCTTGGCGACTCGTTTTTTCAGAAGATAAAAAGTTTCACACCGATGCAAACCGATACCGCCGATCTGGAAGCTGCGTTAACCCGCTATCTCGAAAAGCTTGAGCAGTTGGGTGGGTTGGATATCTTTTTTATTGGTCATGGGCCCGAGGCCGACGAAGCATCGCACCTGGCCTATATAAAACCTTTTTCCGGGGCTAAAGCTGTACATATGGCCGGTTTGATACCTATTTCAAGCTCTATTTTGGAACATCACATTAGTAAATTTAAAGCGGGTGGAAGTGATATTAGCCCGACTGACGAGTCACAATGCCGTGCGGCTAAATTTATTCTGACGCTGGGGCCAGCGGCCATATTGTCGGCAGAAAAGATTGTCCAGTCGGTTGTGGATGCCGAAACCGCGCCGGCGAAAGTGAAAACTTACGCAAAGGTGTTGAATACGCCAATAAGTCAGGATAGCGCGATAGCTGAGCAACAGCTTGATGCCAATCCCGGCTTGTGGATCCGTTTGCACGACAATGTGAAATCTTTTGTGCTGCCAAACGTGATGATATAGAGCCAGTAAACAAAGCAGTGCAGGGAGCACCGTTCTGTTGGTTTAATGGAGTATAGCCGAATTGTTAGCCATAATTTGGTTGTTAACGTATGGTGTAATCAATAGAACAATAAAGGGAGAGACAGTAATTCCATACCATCTCTCCCTGCATCATTTAAAAAGCTTAGCCTGTTAAATCACTATCAGAAGCGTTTTCAACGCTAGCATAGAAGTAACGTTTATAAGACAAAGACAAGTTGGCGAAATAATTACCCGGCTTCAGTTTTAGATCTCGGATTTCGGATTAAGTAAACAAACAAGAAAAGCCACACAGGTGACAGTGCCGCTACGCCATACAATTCAGGAATTCTCTCAAGCACGGCATCAAGATTATGTAGAACCTCAAAAGCTCCGACTAGTTTATAACCAACAAAAGCCAGGAATGCGCTGAAAGCCACAAAATAGAATTTAGGTATAAAGCTCGCGAGTCGCTGATCTTTAGTCCTGTTCCAATTCACAGCAGGCAGCAACACAGCGTACATCGGGAAGAGCAACATCACCCATGTTAAAGCGACAGTAATCCAGGTCGGCAGCGAAAGTTGATGCAGTATAATCATTACAGGATAGAAAGCCGCTGTTATCGCTCCTGTCACCAGCCACAGCATAGGTAACCCAAGATAAAGATCCATGTCATATTCAGGCTTGTCACTGTGCATTGATACCAATTCAATCATGGATTGTTTGTGCCAAATAGCCAGAAGAAACACCCATACTGCACTGGCCATCCCGATTATCCACATAAAGGCCCAGTAATTTGACCCAGCTTCCATAGAAACACTTCGCATTCGAGGAAAGTATTCGAACTGTTTAACCAAATCACCAAATGCAAATCCATGAAGTTCATGATAAATATCCATAAAACCGGTTCTTTTTATCGGCATAAAGCCATCGGGTAAACACGCAAGAACTAGCCACATGCTAACCGTAGCCATAACCGGTACTAATAGAACGCTTGAAACATGGAGTACATAATTAGCGTTTTTTGAACTTGATAATATCAACTTGGCAAATTGATAGTAGATCAGCATCATAAAAGGGTTAGTGAGAGCAAAGATTGGCTCTTCAAAAATCAGTACGGTGAAATAGTCAAAAGCACCGATACCGGCAAAGATGAGAAATAGTAATCCAATGGCGGGTACTGCCCCCATTGCAACCCGCTGCCCAAGAACGGCGGCTAATGAGCCACCAACAACACCTCTTAACATCCCTGCATTCCTAAAAAAAACTATAAAATCAGATACTAATACGTTTACAAAACGGGCGGAATGAGAGTATAAGAAAAATTATAGCTATGTACTACCCTCTGTGACAGCTATATTTAAAGCTTGTTTTACATATGGCAAATGGGTACTTTTCAGGAAAAAGTACAGTCCTTGCCTTCAAAGTAATCAATTGAACTGGTTGTCATTACTCAGGTGTTTAGTTCGGCGGTAGCGGGTTAGGGCAAGGCAGTTTCAATAAGTTGTTTCAGTGCCTACCGATTTCAGTTTTAAAAGCTGCTTTATCAACCTTTGTTCGTTTTAGCTTGGTGGACTTTAGCGAAATGACCGCTTTTGACCATTTTCAGCCTCAGCAGTGATTATTTAAGACTCAAATGAGCGAATAGCGGAAAAAAACAACTAGCGGTTAAATTAAAGGTTAATTGCCCATAGCAGACCTTCTGTACTCATACTTCAAACCCATCAAATTAGCTGACAACACATCAATTCATTTCTTTCGGAATTACTGAGAATTCTCAGTAACACGCATTGTAAAACTTAAGAAATCTTCATGAATGCCGCACCAATGGCGGGATGTAGTATAAAACAGAGCTGGGATTAATGAGACTTCTCAGTAAATACATGTAACCAGGGTAAATATTAGCTAGATCATTGTTTTAAAATCGTTTTACTTAACATGAGTGCCGTTATTACTAAGAATTCACAGTAACACTCAAATAAATCATTGGAAACTGGCTCATAATCAGGTGTAAGGTACTGTTATCAATAAATTATGTTGGGAGTTCAGGGATGAGTAATACTGTGTGTTACTGTGAATTCTCTATAATAAGATGTTATATTGCAAGGAAAGCTCAGTGTCTCTGAATACCAAAATCAAAGAACTGCT
>NZ_CAJXQY010000044.1 GCF_913058315.1 uncultured Alteromonas sp.
ATCTTAAAGGCTGCTAATCAGCTTGAAGACCATCAATTGCATTGCTTTGCCTATAAAAACTATGGTGAAAAAGGCAATGTCATTACCGATGTTATTGGCGTATTAGGTCTTCATGATGAGCTGGCGGTGAGTGATAGCTCTGTGAATGTCTCCTACAGCTTCGCCGCACTGGAACTTAAGCGCTGGCTTAATCAATTCCCGATTAGTGCATTGCAGGGGGAGCTCGACGCGTATTTACAGGCAGCCAGTACTGGTGCTAACCGTTACCGTTTATTAGACGATGAAACCCTGGCGGCTTATAAACAGCAGCTTGCCGACGTCACTGCTAAATTTCAGCAGTTATTACCTGAACAGGATTGGCGCCTGGTGACGGAGGCTATTGATAAAGTGGCTGAATTACCCTGGTTTCGGCAGAATGATCATGAGTCTGATATTGCCGGTTTGGTCAGTCAGTTGCGACAGGATAAGCCAATGCTGTTCAGGGCGCTTGGCGTGGTAATCGATTCAGCCGATCAACCTGTATACGAAACGTCTATTAAAACGCTGTTCAGGTTAAAACGGGGAATACGCTGGTTAGCCACAATGCCGTTGTTCTACAAGAGCGTACTCAACGCGGTCAGACAAAAACTGAATGCCTCACGACATCGCACGACACTGCAACCATCCGCTGCGCTGAATAACGCGGTAAAAATCGATAATGCAGAGATTATTCCGCAGTTATCCGGTTCTACGCCGGCCAGAATGCGCGGTGGAATTCGAGCGTTGGCGCTGCCGGATTTTGCCCATCAGTTTCGTCATCAGCAGGTTACCCAACAGGAAACACCGCCGGTATGTGTTACCCAAACTGATGTATTAGCAGCCCAGCCAAATATTACTCGTTATAAGAAAGGGCATTATTATTATGGCGGGCCGGCATTCAGTAACTTTGGGCATTTCATTGCGGAATCGATTCATCGCTTAGCGGCTCTGCCCGGTGCTGAACAGCAGACCGGTATCAGTAAGGTGCTGATTTTACCTCAGCTACGTCGACGCTTACGCAAGCTGGCAAAGCCTTTATTACCGCCGAATTTTTATGAAATTCTCGATTATCTTGGGGTAGATAAATCCCGGGTAGAGTTAATTGATAAGCCACTGCGTGTTGAGAACTTATGGGTTGCGCCACAACAAAGTTTGTTTCGTAGTCGCCGTCAGATTTCAGCGGATTATCGTCAGTTTCTGCAGCAGTGTGAGCGCCGAGCCGGCATCATTGCTGATAATCAGCTACCGCCTAAAATCTATGTGAGCCGCACACCCTTCTTGTTGCGGGGAAGCTTTGCTGGCGAACGTTATATTGAGCAATTCTTTGCCCTGCAGGGTTACACCATATTCCGACCGGAAAACCACTCTCTGTACGAACAGTTAAGCTACTATAAGAGCGCCACTGAAATCGTGTTGGCGGAAGGGGCCGCGTTGCATGTAATGGAGTTACTTGGCGACATCACCGCAAGAATAACGGTGCTCCAGCGAAGACATAATTCGGATCTGCTGTTTAGCCCGTTACTGGAAGCCCGGTGTAAGAATGTCGGTTTCTTTGGGGCCTTGAAGGTGTTGCCCTCTTTATTTGTTGTAAAAGGGTATAAGAGTGCTGCCCACGGTAGTGCTCTGTCGGTTCTGCACGCAGAAGCGCTTCGTGATTACCTGTCCCGGCACCTGGGCCTTAAGGGGTTTGACGCTGATGAATTTCTGGGCACAGTTCAGCAGGATATTGCTGCTTACCTGCACGCCTATGCAAATATTCTTCGTACCAACGATGATATAAAGCAGTTACCGGACGAATTTATTAAAAAAGTCGAAGAATTAGAACCCGCTTATACGGGCGAAATGCCTGCAAAGTGGGAGCTGGATTAACTGCCCGGCTACACAATTTTATTGCCGGTGGTAAACTCGCGCCTGGCGTCCGGATTGTTTGTAATCCTGTTAACAATACTATTTAGCAAAAACTGAATAAAAGACGGTTGAGGCGGACATCTGATTACAGGGCGGTGAAAACCAATCTACAACGCTTTGCATATCTGCGCTAAATACTCAATTCCCCACCCGCACTATTTACCTACTTCTTTGAATTGTATTATAAGTAACAGTTATAAGGCTTAAACGTTTCATAAGTGGTATTTACGTGCTTAAGGCTAAATTTTCTCTTTCAATTTCGATTTTATTTATGCATTATTGGCTCCTCGCTGTAATCCTTTCCTAAAACTCCAATAAAAATGGAAGATTACAAAATTGTAGATATAAACCAGTTTTATAGAGCAAAAGCTTTACAATTTTGTAGTAAATGGATCAAAAGCACCTTGTGGCAACAAACAGATACCGCTTAATCGCTCCTTAAAACAGCGGTTAGGTTAATTTTGCCCGGAGGAAAGGAGGATACTCTTGAAACTCTTAGTTCTAAATGAAGCAAGGCATGCTATTGATAGTAGTTTTGTCGAACAGCGCTGTGCTGTAACGCCTGCCACTGTTATGCGGTTTACCCGAATGGGCTTTACCGTCATGATTGAGCAAGATGCTGGCGCGTTATCAGGTTATCCCGATGCCGCCTACACCGAACAAGGTGCCAGTATTGTTGAAGCAACCGCCGAAGTACTTGGCGATGCGGATATTGTGCTCTACGTTAACCGTCCCCTAAGCAGTCAGTTAGAACAGCTGAAAGCCAGCGCACTGGTGATTGGTCATATTGATCCTTTCTTCCAGCAGGAACTGGTTGAGAGTATGGCCTCCAAAGGCTTGTCGACGCTGTCAGTGGAAATGATCCCGCGTTCCTCCCGTGCCCAGAAAATGGATGCCCTGAGTTCGCAGGCGAGCCTGGCTGGCTACGTAATGATGATGCAGGCTGCCAACGCGTTGCCAAGCATTCTGCCGATGATGATGACCCCATCCGGCACCATCAAACCCGCCAAGGTGTTTATCATTGGTGCTGGTGTGGCCGGCTTGCAGGCCATTGCTACCGCCAAGCGTTTAGGCGCTAACGTACTGGCGTATGATACCCGCCCGGTAGTGGCTGAGCAGGTTGAGTCGTTAGGCGGCAAGTTCCTTAAAATCGATATTGGTGAAACCGGCCAGACGAAAGACGGTTATGCCAAAGAGCTCACCGATGAACAAAAAGCCAAACAGCAGGATGCCCAGCGCGACGCGATTGCCGATTCAGACATCGTCATTACAACCGCACAGCTATTTGGGCGTAAGCCCCCGGTGTTGATTTCAAAAGCTACCCTGGCGCTTATGAAACCCGGTAGCGTTGTGGTGGATATGGCGGCATTGTCGGGCGGCAATGTTGAAGGCTCTGTGCCCGGCGAAACAGCCGTAGTAGAGGGCGTTACCGTAATTGGTGACGGTCACTGGAGCCAGCGCGTTGCCCGCAACGCCACCGATATGTATGCCAATAACCTGATCAATCTCATTGATGAGTTTTTCGATACAGAATCCAAGCAGTTTACGCTCGATCTGGAAGACGAAATTCTTGCCAGTAGTGTGATTACCCACGCTGGCGACATCACCAATGACATGCTCAAAAACGCATACAAAGGGGGCTAATCCATGGAAACTATTTACCTGATCTTTATTGTTCTGCTGGCTGCCTTCTTAGGGTTTGAACTTATTCGTAAGGTGCCGGCAACACTGCACACGCCATTGATGTCGGGCTCTAACGCCATATCCGGGATCACCCTGGTTGGCGCTCTGGTCGCTTCTGGCTCAGATAACGATACGCTGACCACTATTTTGGGAACCGCTGCCGTTGCTCTGGCCAGTATTAACGTTGTGGGTGGCTATATGGTTACCGACCGCATGCTTAGCATGTTCAAGAAAAAACAAGGCAAGTAAGGAGATTATGCTGTGAGTAATAATGCATTGATCATTAATCTTGCCTACGTACTGGCAACCACGTTATTCATTGTTGGCCTTAAATTACTGAGTCATCCGTCATCGGCCAAAAAAGGCAACCTGGTGTCGGCTGTCGGTATGTTTATTGCCGTGGTCGTAACCTTAATCGACCAGCAAATTATCAGCTATCACTGGATCCTGCTGGGCTTCGTGATAGGCGGTGCCTACGGTGCCTGGAAAGCAAAAACCGTCGAAATGACGCAAATGCCGGAAATGGTGTCGCTGTTTAACGGTTTTGGTGGCGCAGCTTCGTTGTTGCTCGGCTGGGCAACGGTTTCCGGTATGGGGCCTATTGCGCTGGCAACTACCGATTGGCTGATTTTCCTGACCGTTTTCCTAACCATTCTGATTGGTGGCATCACGTTCTCAGGTTCGGTAATAGCCTGGGGCAAACTGTCAGGGAAGATGTCGTCTAAAGCGTTTATCTTTACCGGTTTACGTGAACTCAGCATTCTCCACCTGGTGGCCTTTGTTGTGGTGGGCTATTTGTTTGCCACCGACCCGGGTAATCCGATGTGGCTGTACGTGTCGATTGCTCTGGCATTAAGCTTTGGTATCTGGGCTACCATCTCCATTGGTGGTGCCGACATGCCGGTAGTAATTGCCTTGCTTAACTCGTATTCAGGTGTTGCAGCCTGTGCGGCGGGCCTGGCGGTGGCCAACACCATTTTGATTGTGACCGGTTTATTAGTGGGCGCGTCGGGTCTTATCCTCACGAACATCATGTGTAAAGCCATGAACCGCTCGTTAATGAACGTACTGATGTCGGGTTTTGCCAAACCGGTAGAAATGGGTGAAGCCATTGAAGGTGAAGTGAAAATCATGTCTGCCCAGGACGCATTCTATGTATTGGAAGCCGCGCAATCTGTACTGGTAGTGCCGGGGTACGGTATGGCGGTTGCGCAAGCTCAGCATGCGGTTCGTGAAATGCAGTCGTTGCTGGAAGAGAACAACTGTACGGTGGAATACGCCATTCACCCGGTTGCCGGGCGTATGCCTGGTCATATGAACGTACTGCTGGCCGAAGCGGATGTACCTTATGATCTGCTGTGCGAAATGGATGATGTAAATCCTCGTATGGAAAATTACGACGTGGTGATTGTTATTGGTGCCAACGACGTGGTTAACCCGGCGGCTAAAGAAATGAAGGGCAGTCCTATCTACGGTATGCCGGTTATTGAGGTGTACCGGGCAAAAACCGTATTTGTGCTTAAGCGTTCTGCCAATGCGGGCTTTGCAGGGGTTGATAACCCGTTGTTCTTTAAAGACAACACCCGCATGGTACTCGGTGATGCCAAAGAGACTATCAACAGCATTATTCGTGAGTTTGGTGACGACTAAAGCTCTCGCCTAGTCAATCATCGTAAAAATGGCCTGCATGAGTGAATTGCGCAGGCCATTTTTTGTTGCTGCTGATAATATCTCAGACTCGTTCCGTTAAATGCGTGTTTTGGAGTAAGTGGTGAAAGATAAAGTCCTGTCAGTTGCATTAGTGTGCATCATTGCCCTGAAATGCATGGATCTTTACATCGACTTTTCAGAGGATCTTGAACTCATTCATATTATTCAGGAGTCCATTTTAATCCTGATATCCTCCGGTTTGTTTCTGTTTCTTATCTTTGATATTCGTCAGCGTTCCAATGCATTAAAGGCGTTGCGGAACGATTTAGAGGTGTCTAACAGTAAAGTCAGCCAGATGTCTGAAGAACTCAAGCGCTCCAAGCGTGATTTTTTTGCCGCCGTGCAGGAACAGTTTGAGCGCTGGCAACTCACCCCCAGCGAAAAAGATGTCGGGCTATTCTTACTCAAGGGCCTTAGCCTTAACGAAATTGCCGAGCTGCGCCAGACATCGGAGAAAACCATTCGCCACCAGGCTTCCTCCGTTTATAAAAAGTCGGAATGTACCGGCCGTCATGAGTTAGCCGCGTTTTTCTTTGAAGAAATGGGCTAACGGTTAACTTACCCCGGCAACCGCCATTGCGCGGCGCATATAAGCGATTTGTTGCGCCAGCGGCAGCTCTTTGGGGCAGAAGTCCTCGCATCCCAGCATGGTCATACAGCCAAACACGCCGTCTTCATTACCTACCAGCGCATAAAACTGCGCATCAGTACGATTATCGCGAGGGTCAATTTTAAAACGCGCCAGCTGATTAAGACCCACAGCTCCGACGAATTCAGGGCGCATTTGCGCGGTGCCACAGCCGGCAATACAACAGCCACATTCAATGCAGCGCTCCAGCTCGTAAATCTGCTCCGCTGTTTCAGGTGCCATTTTTTCTTCAATGGCATCGATATTGGTTTCTTCATTACTGTGGATCCAGGTTTGCAAGTGCTCACTCATTCCCCGCATCCATTTGCCGGTATTCACCGACAAGTCGCCAATCAGTTCAAAGCCGGGCAGTGGCATTAGGGTCACTTTAGCCGGTAGCTGACTGACCAGTGTTCGGCAGGCCAGCCCAGGGCGACCATTAATTAACATGGCGCAACTGCCGCAAATTCCGGCCCGACACACAAAATCAAACTGTAATGATGGCGCTTGTTTAGCCCGTATTTCATTTAGTGCGATAAACAGCGTCATACTGTCGGCTTCTTCCAGCTCGTAGCTTTCAAAATGCGGTTCGCTGTTGTCGTCAAAAGGGTTATGCCGAAAAATGGCAAACTCAATGGTACGCGCAGTAGTTACCTTTACCGGGATGGTTTGTTCGTTTACGGCATTCATGATTCAAGTTCCTCTGATAAACGGCCGTTACGACCTCTGAAGGGGGCCGGTAAACATTCAGCAAATGGCATTAACTCATGCTGTTTGGTAAAGCGGTCTGCGGCGGTGGCCTGCACACTGTCTACTTTGGCCTGACGAGCAGGCGTATCCGGGTGGTCAATACGCTCTTTACCACCGTAACCCCGCCAGCCCGGTGGAAGCTCCATGGTTTTGACATCAAGTGGTTCGTAGTCGATGGCCGGTGAGGAGGCTTCGGTTGGCCAACTGGTCAACGTGCGTTTAAGCCAGTGCTTATCATCACGCAGTGGAAAGTCTTCGCGGCTATGGGCTCCCCGGCTTTCTTCACGGGCTAGCGCACCACTGGCCACACACAGACTGAGTTTTAGCATCTTTTTGGCGCGGTAAGCGGCACAGAGTTCCGGATTGACACCACGACTGGTGTCGTTAACCTTTATCCTTGAGGCTCTTTCATTCAGGGATTGCAGCTCGTTAACGGCTTCACTGAGCTGCTCGCCATGGCGGAAAATACCGACTTTCTCGGTCATTACCGATTGCATGGCTTCAATAATTTGCCAGGCGTTTTCGTTGTTGTCGCTGCGCTGGAACGAGGCCAGTTCATCGGTGACCGCTGCTACCTGACTGTCGATGGCCACTGAGCTGATCGCCAGCGACGCGTCGGTCATCAGGCTGTCCGCCATAAATTCTCCTACAATCATACCGGCCACCACAGTTTCGGCTACCGAGTTACCGCCTAACCGGTTAAAGCCGTGCATATCCCAGCAAGCAGCTTCACCTGCAGCAAACAAACCTTTTAAGGTGGGTGACTCGCCGCGATAATCCGTGCGCACGCCGCCCATAGAATAATGCTGGGCCGGGCGCACCGGGATCAGCGACTCGGTAGGGTCGATGCCCAGAAAGTACTGGCAGATCTCTTTGACTTCCCGCAGCTTGCTGTTGATATGGGCCTTGCCGAGCAGGCGGATGTCGAGCCACAGGTGTTCTCCAAAACGTGATTGCACACCATGACCTTTGCGAATATGGGTTTCCATCCAGCGCGACACCACATCACGTGAGGCGAGCTCGCGTTTTTCAGGCTCGTAATCAGGCATAAAGCGGTGTTTTTGGGCGTCGAGCAGCAGGCCACCATCACCCCGGCAGCCTTCGGTAACCAATATACCCGCCGGGAAGATACCGGTAGGGTGAAACTGGACGGCTTCCATATTGCCCAGTTTGGCAATGCCGGTCTCCAGCGCAATAGCAGTGCCAATGCCCTGATTGATCACTGCATTGGTCGATACCCGGTAAATCCGGCCAAAACCGCCGGTGGCGATACAGGTCACTTTAGCCAGATAAACAATCAGTTCACCGGTAACAAGGTTACGGACTATGGCACCCTGGCAGCGACCGTCTTCGTGCAGCAGGGCAATGGCTTCCATGCGCTCATGAACGTCAATGCCCTCAGCAATGGCCTGATTGCTCATGGTGTAAAGCATGGAATGACCGGTGCCATCGGCCACATAATTGGTGCGCCACTTGGCAGTGCCACCAAAGTTGCGGGCGGTAATCAGGCCGTGCGCTTCATCGCGTTCGGTAATGGTGACTTCCTCACCGTTTATCACGCTTTTGTGATCGCCTTTTTGCACCCGGTTCCACGGAACACCCCAGGCGGCCAGCTCGCGTACTGCCTTGGGCGCAGTATGCACAAACATACGAGCCACTAGCTGATCCGCTCCCCAGTCACTACCCCGGATAGTATCGGCAAAGTGCACATCTTCGTTGTCACCCCAGCCTTTAGCGCTGTTACCTAAACTGGCCTGCATACCGCCTTGTGCGGCCGCGCTGTGGGAGCGTTTTGGGGGCACCAGGCTTAAAATCAACGGCGTAAATCCGCGGCGTTTAACCCCAATAGCGGCGCGTAAACCGGCGAGTCCGCCGCCTATAATCAATGCATCGGTTACAATAGTTTGCATTAGTGGCTCTCTCCTTGAGGTGCGCGGTTAACCTGCGAATACGCCGCCGGCAGGTAACGTTCTCCAGCTCGGTCCTGATGCTCATAGCCCACTTTCATGTACGCAGCGAGTGTTAGTAATCCCAACACCAGGAAGAACAGTGTGAGCACCCACTTGGCCAGAGTCAGGCGTTTGCGACCGACTTTGGGATCCTTACCCATAAACCAGCCCCACTTGACCATAACCCGGTACAGCCCTATACCGCCGTGGAGCTCTACCACAAATAACAGAATTAAATACAACGGCCACATGCGCCCGGACCACACCCGGTCGGAAGAGGCAAAGGGGCCAATGTCCGCCGGATGCATAATTAACTGGTATAAATGCACTGAGGCTAAAAAGAACAACGCAAAGCCAGTTACTACCTGTACATACCACAGGTAGCTGTCGGTGTGTCGCACGCCGCCGAGGTGCTTGTGTAAAGTACGATACTGGCGGTGCGTGGCCGGAAATTTACGCATGGCCAGGAAAGCATGCAGTATGATTAACGACAGGATAAAGAGGGCAAACAAGCTCACCAGAATCGGATAGCCCTTGCCAAAGATGGGCTCGCCCTCAAACATCTTGGTAACCCAGTACATGGCATCGTTACCCAGTAAAATACTCGATACCATAAACATATGGGCCCACATAAACAGAGCCAGGATGATTCCGCTGACACTTTGCAGCATATCCATCACAGCGGGGCCGCGGGGGCTGGTTAACGCATTTTTAAACAGCACAGCACTTTCTCCCTGAAAGTCGGGTTCCCTGCGGGCAGGGAAAGTTGGCCTGAGTAAGATGATCGTAAATGTTGCGTTTTACTTTGTTATGACATGGCCGGTGGGGATTGCATCAGACGACAGCACAAACCATGTGATGTTGGGTTTACCTTACGGTACTAAAATGCCCGGTGCAATATGCAGGCATTGCAATAAAGCCAATGTTTGTTCTGGATCATAAAGGCCTTATGCTCGCCCTGTGCATTTTTGCAAAAATAACGGATATTCGGATTAATAGGCAATAAAGCTAAACGTTCATTCTATCGGTTTGTCCACACCTTCTGGAATAATTACAGCATACAAGAAGTGCTTCCCGGTTTGCTTAACAAAACGGGTTTTCAGGCTTACCCCAGGTACTTCTTAAGATAAGAGATTATCAAGTAATACGAGCAGTTTACCTGCTTTTATTGACTCTTTTTATGTTTAGTAAAGCCGAGGAGGCAATTATGCAGTTAACTCAGGAATGGGATAAAATTTTCCCACAAAGCAACCAGGTGGTACACCAGAAAGTCACCTTTAAAAACCGCTATGGTATTACTTTAGCCGCCGATTTTTATTTGCCTAAAAATTCTGATGGAAAGAAATTACCCGCCATTGCTGTGAGCGGTCCGTACGGGGCAGTAAAAGAACAGGCGTCGGGTTTATATGCGCAAACGCTGGCCGAACGTGGTTATGCTACCGTGGCATTTGACCCGTCATATACCGGTGAAAGTGGTGGCGAGCCCCGCAACCTTTCATCGCCTGAAATCAACACTGAAGATTTCAGCGCAGCGGTGGATTTTCTTGGCCTGCAGGACAATATTGACCGCAACCTGATTGGCGTGGTGGGTATTTGTGGCTTTGGTGGTATGGCGTTAAATGCGGCGGCGGCCGACAAACGGATCAAAGCGGTTGTTACTACCAGTATGTACGAAATGTCCCGCGTTATGGCGAAAGGCTATTTTGACTCAATGACCAAAGAAGAACGTTCTGAAGCATTAGCGCAGATGAGCGAGCAACGTTGGGAAGATGCTGCTAACGGCGAGCCCACACCGGCACCGCAAGGCTTACCCAGTGAGCTGAATGGTGATGAGCCGGAATTTGTGGCCAACTACTTCGACTTTTATAAAACGGCGCGTGGCTTCCACCCTCGTTCGGTTAACTCCAATGGCCGGTGGACAGCCACCACCGCATTGTCGTTTATGAATATGCCGCTGCTCACTTATATTGATGAAATCGCGCCCCGCCCTATTTTATTGATTGCCGGTGAAAATGCCCACTCGAAGTATTTTACCGATGATGCCTATAACGCGGCAGCTGAGCCCAAGGAGAAACTCATTTTCGACGGTATGGTGCACGTAGATTTATATGATCAGCTGGATAAAATTCCCTTCGATAAAATCGACAGCTTCTTTGCCGATAATTTGCAATAGGTAGCTTGATAACCCGCCAGTGAATACCCTGGCGGGTTTTTTGCTTTTACGCATTATACTAACTGTAATTCACGGATGAGTATTGATATGAAAAGGCCTTTTTTATATACCGCGATTGCAACAGCAAGTGCTTTATCTGCGCCGGTTATGGCGGCAAGTTGCGATGACCTGGCGAATTTATCACTCCACGCCGTCGAGATTAATTCTGCGGCAGTGCAGAGCGCGCAAACCTTACCTCCGGATCCTATGAGCGGGATGACTGGCAGCTCACCTACCGCGGTTGAAGTGGGGGCACACTGCCTGGTGGAAGGGAAAATTGAAGACCGTCAGGGGGTTAATGGCCGCTATGGTATTCGTTTCCAACTACGCATGCCGCAGCAGTGGAATGGTCGCTTTTTATTCCAGGGCGGCGGTGGAACCGACGGCTTTATCGCGCCAGCAATCGGTACAGTTCCGAGCACCGGGAGTTCAGCTACACCGGCGATTAAACGCGGCTACGCGGTTGTTAGTATGGATGGTGGCCATAACGGGCGCGGGTTCGATTTCGCTGCCGACCAGCAGGCCCGGGTTGATTTGGGGTATGCGTCGATAGGAAAAGTGACAGCAACGGCGAAGACGCTGATCCGTACTTATTACAATAAGGCGCCGGTAGAGTCGTATTTCATGGGATGCTCTAACGGTGGCCGTGAAGCGATGATGGCTGCACAGAGCTTTCCGCTTGAATTCGACGGTATAGTGGCCGGGAATCCAGGTTTTCATTTAAGCCGGGCGGCGGTGTCTGCGGTGTGGGAAGTGGAGCAATTTGAAAAAATAGCCTCGCCTGAAAAGTTGTATCAGGCTTTTAGTCAATCTGATTTAGACACCGTTTCGGCGGCTATTTTGCAACAATGCGATGGCCTTGATGGGTTGGAAGACGGCATTGTAACCGCTTATGCCAAATGCGATTTTAACCCTCAGAGTCTGCGCGGTAAGCTGGATGATGACAAGCTTGAGACCCTGATTACCATTATGCAGGGCGCAACCGACGAGGCGGGTAATCAACTTTACACTGGCTGGCCGTGGGATCCGGCCATCAATACTCCGGGCTGGCGCGCGTGGAAAATTGGCAGCGAAAATCGCCCGGCTTTACACCAGATCCTAAGTGTCCCCTCCACGGGCGCAGTGTTTATGACACCGACACAATCGATACCCGATGAGCCAGATTTTGTTGCCCTGAGCGAAAATGTGGCCGAGGTCGGCGGCTATTTTGATGCCAACGACACCTACATGACCACCTTTGCTGACCGTGGCGGTAAAATGGTGATCTTCCAGGGACTCGCCGATCCGATTTTCTCAGCCATTGATATTGCTGATTGGTATGAGCAAACCCAACAGGATACCGGTACGGAAGTGGCCAGGTTGTTTATGGTGCCCGGCATGACTCATTGCGGCGGCGGTAACGGATTGGAAGACTTCGACCCGTTAACGGTACTGGAAAACTGGCGAAGCACCGGCAAAGCCCCTGAAACGATGACAGTAAGCGGGTCTTCTGAGCCTGCGCGACAAATGCCGCTTTGTGCTTATCCTGACTACGCTAACTACACCGGCGGAGATAAAAATAAACTCGAGAGTTATACCTGTGTAACCCCCGAGTAACGGCGGACTGGATAACGGCAGCCCTACTCTGCCATGAGCAGGGTTGCTTTCACCGCTTTATGCCATTGGGTTAAACGATGTTCGCGGTCGCTGTCTGAAGCATTGGCTTCAAACTGACGCTGGCAGGGGTTTGCCTCGGCCAGTTGATTCAGGTCAGTAATCGCTCCGGCCTGAAAAGCTGCCAGCAGCGCAGCCCCCAGGGCAGTGGTTTCCATTACCTTTGGTCTTACTACCGGCGCATCCAGGGTGTCGGCCAGATACTGACAAAACCATTCATTCGCCACCATCCCGCCATCTACTTTTAAAATAGTGGGGCGAATGCCACCACTGCTCATGGCGGTGACTAAATCATGGGTTTGAAAACATATCGATTCGAGCGTGGCACGAACTATGTCATGGGCCGTTGTGGCGCGGGTAATGCCAAATACCGCGCCGCGGGCCTGGGGATCCCAGTGCGGTGCGCCAAGGCCGGTGAATGCAGGCACTACCACCAGACCATGCTCATTACCTACCTGACCGGCAATGGCTTCGGAGTCGGCCGCTTTCTCGATTAAGCCAAGCCCGTCGCGCAACCACTGCACCGCCGCTCCGGCGACAAAAATAGAGCCCTCTACGGCATAGTGCGTAATACCATTGAGCCGGTATGCAATGGTGGTGAGCAAACCGGTGTGGTTGATTTCACAGCTCGGGCCGGTATTGACCAGTGCAAAGCAGCCCGTGCCGTAAGTAGCTTTAACGCTACCCGGTGTTACACAGCCCTGGCCCACCATAGCCGCTTGTTGATCACCGGCCACACCGCTGATATTAAGCGCTAAAGGTAATAGTGACGGCGCTGTCTGACCGAAGTGGTCAGCACTGTCCTTTACCTCAGGCAGCATGCTGGCCGGGATATCGAAGAGTGCTAACAGCTCCTCATCCCAGGCCTGACTATGAATATTAAACAAGCTGGTGCGACTGGCATTGGTCACGTCGGTAGCATGCACTTTACCGCCGGTGAGTCGCCAGATTAAAAAGGTATCAACGGTTCCAAACAGCAGTTTATTGCTGACAGCAAGATTGGCCGCGCCGTCTACATTATCGAGGATCCAGCGTATCTTACTGGCCGAAAAATACGGGTCCAGTTTGAGACCGGTTTTTTGTTGTACGAGCTTTTCGTGTACTGATAGGCTTTTGCAATAAGCGCTGGTTCGACGATCCTGCCAGACAATGGCGTTATACAAAGGTTGGCCGGTGTCTTTGTGCCATACCAGCGTGGTTTCCCGTTGATTAGTAATGCCCGTATGCTGCACTGAAAGATTCCTTTCTGTGGCAACGGCCAGCGCCTCTCGGGTAACGTTAAGTACCGATTCCCAGAGCTCTTCCGGAGCTTGCTCTACCCAGCCATTTTGGGGGTAATACTGCGGAAACTCCTGCTGCGCAGTGTAAACAATATCAAATTGCTCATTAAACAAAATGGCTCTGGAAGACGTGGTTCCCTGATCAATGGCCAGATAGGCAGAATTCCCGGTCGCGGCAGGCATAAATCGCTCGCTATTGAATGAGTTATAATATCTGTAGTGTAACGGGATGCCAGCGGAACGCCAGCCCCTGACCGTCAGCCATCATCGGCAATGATATTTTTAAATAGGCCAATTTATTGCTTTGCTGCCTGCCATTTTTACTTTAATGTAAGTTAATACTTATTTTAACAAGCAGTTCCCGCTCCTACCTGCAGCATCAGCGGTTTATTCTTTAACGACCTTTACAACTCAAGGATGAAATATGACTCGCCTTCGCTGCTTAAGTGCTTTACTTGCACTGTTCTCTTGTGCCTCTCTGACTGCTGCTCACGCCGATGAATGGCAACAAATACCGGTGCCAGCCACAGTGGAAATTATTAACGACCAGGGGCAACCGCAAACGCTGACACCGGCGTGTGCACTGGAGACTATCACCGATCCCGCTACCGGAGCGGTTATTCCAAACGATTTCCACTTTTACTTTAAACCGGGAAACGCCGGTAAATTAGTGGTTTTCTTTAATGGTGGCGGTGCCTGTTGGAACGACGCGACCTGCGTAACATCACTGGCGCTGAGCGGTGTGCCAGGCGGCCGCCCTACTTATAATCCGTCGATGTACACCGAAAATTCGCCGCTGAGTGCCGGGGGCATATTCGACGACGATAATCCGCGTAATCCCTTTGCCAACTGGAGTAAGGTGTTTATTCCTTATTGCACCGGCGATATTCACATTGGTTCAAACGATGTGGTTTATGAAGATACCACAGGCATGATCACCGGTGTGCCGGCCGCACCGGTACCGGTTCGCCACCGCGGCTTCGATAACTTTATGGCCGTACGTGAGTGGTTAAAAGACTACTATGCCCATAGTACTGTTAAACCCCGCAGAATGCTGGTTGCCGGTTCCAGTGCTGGTGGTTATGGTGCCACGATTAATTTCCCGTATCTGCAGGCTGCGTTCCCGCGGGCCCGCACGGCATTGTTGAGTGATGGTGCTGCCGGCGTATTGTCCGCAGGGTTCGTCGAAACAACCTTTTCCTTCGACCAGACCTGGGGGGTTGAAAACAGCCTGGCTCCCATGTTTGCTCAGTTTATGGGCGCTTATCAGGCGGCTACGCTGAATCAGGATATGATGGGCATGCTGGCAGCGAGCTATCCGAATGTACGTTTTGCCCAGTACTCCACGCAATTGGATGCGGTGCAGGTGCTGTTTTATAAAATTTCCTCAGAAATTGACGCCGGCAACATGGATCCTTTTACCTGGGGCCTAACTGAGGAAGACTACCTGCTGTTTATGGAGTGGAGTGCGGCAATGACTGGCTCTTACACATTCCTTAACGAATACGTGCCAAACTATCAGTATTTTATTGGTGCTGGCGATGCCCATACCGTGCTCACCAATACCTACCTTACTGCACCAGATGCCAACCCGTTTTATGATGAACGGGCGGGGCGCATGCGGTTTACTCGCTGGCTTCATGAGTTCGCCAATCGCTGGCAATTCCGAAAAAACAGTGTGATAGACCAATAACGTAATGACACCGGGGCTCTGCCTGCTGGCAAAGCCCCGTTGGCAGGTGTTAAGCAATCAACATCAACAAACCGCCACCAATCATAAACAGATTTTCCGACAGCGAGACAAAACCCAGGGGCACATTACTGTCGCCGCCTACGCAGGCACATTTGAGCTCACGTTTGTCGACGTATACGGCTTTAAATACTGAGACAGCACCAACGGTTCCGATAAACAGAGAGACTGGCGCTACCCATAAGGCCGGTAAACCCGCAATCATGCCTATTCCTGCGTAGGCTTCCAGAAACGGATACAAATAACCATAGCGCAGCCATCGCATGGCAAGAAGATCGTAGGTAATGAAGGACTGGGTAAAACTGTATAAGTCCTGCAACTTCTGGACTGCCAGAAAGCTCATGCTGATGGCAATAAAGTGTAATAATGAAGACAAACTGAGTAATGCATTGCCGCTGGCAAACTGCCAGCCCAGGGTCATTAATGCGGCCACTGAGAAGATGGCGATTACCGGGGTATACGTAGTGCCGGTCTGCCCGGCTGTGCCTTTGCCGAAGAACTCTCTGAGCTTGTCGTAACCGCCTATCCGTTGTCCGTTAATAAACGTTTGTGGGGTCGTTTCGACATCATGTTGCTGTTTAAAGGCGTCGGTCTCAGAGCGGGAAGATAACTGATGATCTTCAACCTCGTAGCCTTCACGCTCCAGTAAGTCTTTTGAGCGCAAGCCAAACGGGCAAATGTGTTTCGGCGTAACCATACGATAGAGTTTCGCTGTTTGACTCATGACTTCCTCCATAGTGAAAACTGTACACACCAGATGAGCCTGAACTGCAATAATTACCGCTCAGAACACTCATTGCGGGTATTTTCGGACTCTACAGAGGTAGGTTGCAGGAATTATTCCTGCTTTGCTCAGTGTTGGTATAACTGCTCCCAATCTGTTTTGGAGGGGATCAGGTGAAGTCAAACTCAAAGTCGTAATAGTGTTTGCCTTCAACAATCTGAATTTGCATATTGCCATACAGGCCTTCGAGCCCGTCTGAGGCCGAGTCGGGTACGACTACAATTGTTAGTTTTTGTTCACCGCGACTCATCATGCCCAGATGTTGCAGAGAAAAACGCCCTTTTTTGCCTTGCAGTTCGCCTTCAAAGGTTTCAATTGCAACATAGCCTGCAGAGCCCTGAACCGCGCTGCGTTGACTTAGCATCTGGCCATTTGAAACGCCCGCAAGCTCGCCGCTAAAGGTTTTCTTTATCAGCATTCTTCCCATGTCCAGCTCGTCCTGCTGTGGGGTTAACTCAACGGCAAACTCTCCTAATACGCGTTGCATTCCCTCATACTCCTTTACGTGGACTTATCCCGGCATCATGAAATGCTCATCGATAATGTGTTAACGTCATGAATTAGTACTACTTTATGGTACGGTGATGTGCAAAAATTAGTCAACATATTTCTATCATATTGACTTAATAAGTAAAAAAGCGTTAATCCGGGACAGTGTCGGATGCGTAAATTGTCATAGCGCTGATGACAAAGACCGTTATAATACGCGCCATGTGTACGTCAGCTGCAAATCATATTACCAGCTCGCAAAATATTTAAGGTGTAAACGATGGATGGAACTTCTCAGGAGTGGTCTGTTGAAGAGGCGGAACGTGTCTATGGCGTGTCCCGCTGGGGCGGTGGCTATTTTCACATCGGTGAAAATGGCAATATTAAGGTTACGCCCAACCCGTCAGATCCATCAATTCAAATCGACTTCAAAGCGGTTATTGAAGAAATCCATCAGGAAGGCGTGCAGCTACCCGTTGTAGTGCGTTTTCATGATATTTTGCGTTCTCAGGTTGCGAATCTGAATACCATTTTCCGTAATACCATTGCGGAGGCTGAGTACACCGGTGAATACCAGGGCGTGTACCCGGTTAAAGTTAATCAGATGCGTGAGGTGGTGGAAGAGATTGTAGATGTAGGCGAGCACTACAACTATGGTCTGGAAGCCGGGTCTAAAGCCGAGCTTATTACCGTACTGGCGCTTAATACCAATGAAGAGTCATTAACCGTTCTTAACGGTTACAAAGACGAAGAGTTTATGCGTCTGGCTCTGTTGGGCTGCAAACTGGGACGCCGCATGGTTGTGGTTGTCGAGAAATACTCAGAGCTACTGCTGCTGGTTAAAATCTCAAAAGAGCTGGGCATTGAACCCCTGATAGGCGTGCGCGCTAAAATGACCGTGAAAGGTCGTGGAAAATGGGAAAGCTCTGGCGGTGAGCGGGCTAAGTTTGGCCTGAGCTTTGCCGAAATTATAAATACTACCCGTTATCTTAAAGAGCATGGCATGGCTCACTGCCTGAAGTTGCTGCATTTTCATATTGGTAGTCAGTTAACCGATATTCGTTCCGTTAAAGAAGCCATTTCTGAAGGCGGGCGTATTTATGCTGAAATGCATAAAATGGGCTTCCCGCTGGATTACGTTGATGTGGGTGGCGGTCTGGGTATCGATTACGACGGTACCGCCTCTACCAGCGAATCCTCTCGCAACTACTCGATGCAGGAATATGTAGCCGATGTGGTTTATGGCATGAAGGAAGTCTGTGACCTGGAAGGGGTACCGCATCCTAATCTGGTCAGTGAGAGTGGCCGCGCCATCACTGCTCACCACAGCTGCGTGATCACGCAGATTATGGGTGAAATACGCTCAAACAGCGCGGCAGTGGATACCAGCGAAGCCGACGGTGAGCATTATTTCGTTAAGAATATGCGCGAAATGGCCAGCACCTTCGATCATCAAACCAACATGCAGGAATTGTATAACGACGCTTCGCAATATAAAGAGCAGGCGCTGGATGCTTTCAAACTGCGTGTACTGTCGCTGGAAGAGCTGGCAAAAATAGAAACCCTGTACTGGGAGATTATGGAGCGCCTGCAGCAATATTATGCGCACGCCGATTATGTTCCTGAAGAGTTACAGGAACTTGATTACAGCCTGTCGTCACAGTATTTGTGTAACTTCTCGGTATTTCAGTCGGCGGCTGATACCTGGGCAATCGATCAACTGTTGCCTGTGGTGCCAATTTCACGCATGAACGAGCGACCCGACGTAAACTGTTCACTGGTAGACATTACCTGCGACAGCGACGGTAAAATTGATCAGTTCACTGTTGGCCGTGAAATTACCGACGTGTTGCCAATGCATAAGTTAAAGCCTAATGAACCCTACTACATCGGACTGTTTCTGACCGGAGCTTATCAGGATGTGATGGGCGATATGCACAACCTGTTCGGCCGTCTGAACGAAGTTCATATCTTTAGTTACGATGATGATCCGGAAGATTTTTATATCGAAGAAGTCGTAAAAGGTTCTTCGGTAGAAGATGTGCTGAGCATCATGCAGTACAACCCGAAAGCCATGGCTTACGATATGAAGCGCCTGATCGACAAGCAAGTTGCAGCGGGCAATATTAAGCCTCGTGAAGGTGTGCGCTGGACCGACTTTTATGAAGCTTGTCTGAGCGGTTATACCTATCTTAAAACCGGCAGATAAACGCTAAGCTCACCTGCCTCAGTGCGGGTGAGTTTATTGTTCCGGTAAGCGGCGCTTAGCCTGCTCAAAATAAGCTTCCCAGAAATCGGCGGTGGTGGTGTTGATAAGGTTGGACTCGGCGTTCATTAACATCACATAGCCGGCTTTATATTTCGGCGAAAATGACACGTCGGCACGATAGCCCTTCACCCAGCCGCCATGATAATTCAGCACTTCTCCCGCATAATCGTAAATCCGCCAGCCAAGCCCGTAGTGAGCGTCGCTTAAATCATCCCGCCAGCCGCGACGGTACACTTCGCGGGTAGTACGTACTCTGGGGGTGGTGACCGCGGCCACAACGTCTTCCGGGACGACCGTTGGAAACTCCAGTAGCATGGCCTGCAGCCAGCGGGTCATATCGTTGATACTGGCATTCACCCCTGCTGCCGGCGTAAACCGGTAATAGTTACTCTCAACCTGACCCTCGCGCCAGCGATTTCGGGCAATCGCAATGTGGGGCCGCGCCCACTGCCCGGAAGCCAGTAATCCGCCTTTACCTGCACTGGCGGTTTCCATGCCGAGTGGCGTAAGCAACTGCTCCTGGAGCTGGCGTTGATAGGACGTGTTGCGACTGACAAAATATTCCTGAATGACACCAAACAGCGCGTTCTGGTAGGTATAACACTCGCCGGGTTTACACAAAGGTTCGAGTCCGGCGAGTTGATTAAGTACCCGCTTCAACGGGTAATTAGCTTCAATAAGGTTGTCGTAAGCATTGGGCATAAAACCACTGGACTGGCCGACAATATGGCCCAGTGTCATCCCCGGATTGAGCGTGCCCGCTGCGCCGAGCGTTGGGCTCATTTCAGTTACCGGCGTGGTCCAGTCGAGCTGATTTTGTCGCACCAGCTTGGCCATGAGTACGGCAGTGAAAGTCTTTGAGACCGACGCCAGGCGAAATACGGTGTTGTCGTCAATGGCGTTTCCGCCACTGTGAGTTTTGCCATAAACTTTGATGACCGGCGATTTACCCTGCTGATAAAACACCATGGCATAACCTGGCACATTGTATTTTTGCGCGTCGCGTTTTACCTGGGCAGCATAGTCTTCATACCACTGGTCGTCGGCAATCGTGGTGTTACTAACAATGCATCCAGGCATTACACACAGCGCGATAAAGCAGTACCGACGCAGCAGGTCCAAATAAGGCAAACAAAAACTCCGGAATGTGGTTTTGAATAATATTGTGTCAAATAATCGTCGCTATTATGCGGGGAGGTGGCAACGTGATCAACTTATTGAAAGTAACTGCTGATTAATCCAGCGGTGATTATCAGTTCCGATTTCTTCGCAACGCGTTTGGGAAAGCAGGATACAATACAACTGAATCAATCAATGACGAGACGGTTATGCTCGACGCTGCTCTGCAACAACAATACGCCGCGGCCCGTCAATCCAGGGATCCACGGTTTGACGGACGGTTTTTTGTGGCCGTAAAAACCACTGGTATTTTTTGTCGGCCAGTGTGTCCGGCCCGTATACCGGATGAAAAAAATGTGGCTTATTATCACTATGCGCAGCAGGCTGTTGAGCAGGGGTATCGTCCTTGCCTGCGATGTCGGCCAGACAGTGCGCCGGGATCATTTGCCTGGCGTGGTGTTAATACCACCACCCAGCGTGCCATGCGTTTATTGAGCGAAGCGCTGGATGAGTCTGTGCAGGGCATTGCCGCCCGGTTGGGCATTAGCGAACGCTATCTCGGCCAATTGCTCAAACAGGAAGTGGGGATGTCACCCAAACGGTTCCAATTGCATAGCCGTTTATTATTAGCCAAACGCTTATTGCAGCAAACGGCGATGCCGGTTGGCGATGTGGCGCTGGCTTGTGGGTTCCAGTCAAGTCGAAGCCTGCAGAGTCATCTAAAAAAAGATTTTGCCTTAACCGCCGGAGATATTCGCAAAGCCAGCGGCAATCATACCCAGGCGTCAATACTGACTTTGTTTTTACCGGTACGCCAGCCTTATAACTGGCCTCAGGTTAGGGATTTTCTTAAGCTGAGAGCGCTAACGGGAATTGAGTGTGTAGATACTCAAAGCTATCGGCGCACGTTCAGTTTTAACGATGAGCCCGGCTTGGTACGCGCCACTTTTGATCAACAGCAGGGCGGCTTTACGATTGAGGCTGAAATAACCCGACCGCAGTATTTGCAGCCGTTGCTGATCAACTTACGCAGGGTGCTGGATATGGATACCGACCCTCACAATATCGGATCAGCGCTGGTTAACGCCGGGCTCAAACCTGAACAGTTGACTAACGGTCTGCGACTACCCGGGGTGTGGAGTGTGTTTGAAGCCGGATGCCGGGCCATTATCGGCCAGCAAATCAGTATCCGGGCGGCCATAACCCAGTTGCAGAGACTCAGCGACGAACTGGGCGCGAAACACCCCCATGGCTTTGCGTTTCCGCTGCCTGAGCGGGTGGCCTCGTCCTCGCTGGAGATGCTGCGGATGCCGGCGGCAAGAAAGCAGGCAATTCGCGACTTTGCCGAGCTGGTTGCGGCAAACCCGAATGAAGCGCTTACCGACAATGACATCCTGGCCATCAAAGGCATTGGTCCCTGGACGTTGCAATATATTAAACTGCGTGGCAGCAGTGAGCCGGATATTTATCTGGAAAAGGACCTTATTGTTGCCCGTCAGGCGCAACACTATGCCATCGATGCATCACTGGCTGCGCCATGGCGCAGTTACCTCACCATACAACTGTGGTTACTGGCCAATCAGCCCACCGGAGAAAACTAATGGCACTCAGTTACTGGCAAAGTCCTTGTGGACTCATGGCTATTACGGCAGACGAAGAGGGGATCAGCAGCATTCAGTTTGTGTCATCATTTACCTGTGAGGCAGCGCCGTCGGCCCTGACTGAAATTTGCTGTGAGCAGCTTGAGGCATACTTTGCCAGGCAATTAACCTGCTTCGATGTACCGCTTAACCCCACGGGTACGGCGTTTCAGCAGCAGGTATGGAAGCAGTTACGAGAAATCCCCTACGGCCAGACTGTTAGCTATGCCGCTATTGCCTCGGCGATTGGTAAACCCACCGCAGCAAGGGCAGTGGGTATGGCAAATGGCAGAAATCCGCTGACGATTATTGTACCCTGCCACCGGGTAATAGGTCGCAATGGCACATTAACAGGCTATGCGGGCGGCTTAGACAGAAAACAGTATTTATTAGATTTGGAAGGAGCTATTTAGGTGACATCGCGAGAGCTTGGGGCATTATTACTCCTTGGCGCCATTTGGGGAGCCTCCTTTATTTTTATGCGCGTTGCCGCACCTGAGTTTGGTATTGTGCCGCTGGTTGTGCTGAGAACGTCACTGGCCACCCTGGTATTTCTGCCTTTTTTAGTTATCACCGGCGGTGGCCGGCAGATGGTGATGCGCTGGAAACCCCTGTGTTTGCTGGGCGCCATTAATACTGCGGTACCCTTTGCGCTGTTTAATTTTGCCAGTTTGCAACTGCAAAGCGGGGTGCTGGCGATTCTTAATGCTACGGCGCCTATGTTTGCTGCCATGTTCGCTTTTATCTGGCTACGGGAACGATTGAGCCGGCTTGCCGTGGTGGGTCTGTTATGTGGTTTTGTCGGAGTAGTCGTGATCAGTCTCGATAAAACCCTGGGTAGCGAGCTAAGCATTGTGCCGGTGCTGGCCGTGCTCGGCGCCGCCGGATGTTACGGCTGGGGAGCCTGTATGATGAAAAAATCCCTGGCCGGTGTAAAGCCGGTTGCAGTGGCCGCGGGCAGTCAGTTTTGGGCATCGTTGCTACTCACGCCGTTTGCGTTATTGCAGCTGCCGCAGGCCTGGCCGTCCTCACTGGCATGGATGAACGCTTTAGCACTGGCCCTGATTGGTACAGGCCTGGCTTACCTGTTGTATTTCTATCTGATTGCTTCGGCGGGGCCGGCTAAGGCGGTTATGGTGGGCTACTTAGTGCCGTTATTCGGCATTGCCTGGGGCGTGATTTTTCTTAACGAGATGTTAAGCGTGTGGGATTTTTCCGGTGGCTTACTTATTTTACTGGGGATTAGCTTTACCACTGGCGTTGCCCAGCGCGTGGCGCACTGGGCAAAACAGCGGTTAGTCGTCAATTAACTGCACGCGCACCAGGTTTCGGCCATCGCGGCGGGCCTGATACAGCGCATCTTCAGCGTGGGCGGTCAATTCATTGAGATTACGTTTTGATGCCGTAAACGATACGCCAAAGCTGGCAGTTAAGTGCATTTCTGGATAGTCGCCAGGCGGGGGCAATATAGCGATGCCATGGCGCAGGGTCTGTGCCAGTTCCTGGGCCTCTCGGGGGCCCATTTCCGGCAGCAGGATGACAAACTCCTCGCTGCTCCAGCGCCCCAGTACGTCCTGTTCTCTAAGGTGGCTGGAAATAAAGCCGGAGACCTTGTCGAGAACATCATCACCGGCATTCCGGCCAAACTGGTCATTGATATCCATAAAGTGATCAATGTCGACCATAATAATACTCAGCGTAGCGTTACTTTCGTTGAGCGTCTGATAGGTTTCTTCCAGTTGGTTGCGGTCTGGCAGACGGTGGGTGTTGCGTATAATTAACTCTGGCTGCATATCGCGGCGGAAGTAATACAACAGATTGTAAATCAGCAAAAACAGCGCAAAAATAATCACCAGCATGGTCACCACGCTGAAGATAAAGCCCTGGGATATCTCTGCCTGTCTGGCATCCAGCGGGCTTAACAGGTATACGGTCCAGCCAAACTGGGGCAGGCTCACTTCGGCAATCAGGTGGTCGTTACCTTCAATGGTGATCAGCTGATTGTTAAGGGCGCTTTCGGCACGGATGACTTCCGGCAGGCTGGCATACCAGGGTAATTCAGATAGGTTAGTAAACTCAGAATTGTGGGCTACCAGCGTTTGGTCGGACGACAGCATGATATCGCCAAGGCTATCGACAAATAAAAAGTCGTATCCATACTGGCGCTTATAGGTTTCAAACACCGACACAAAGCTTTTTAAGCTTTTTCCTACACCAAAAAAACCTAAAAATTTACCGGCATCATCGTAAATTTTTATATCGATATAGAAGTGGGGGTTTTCCCATTTACCAATATCCGCTACCGCATCGGCTTCCCTGTCACGATATTTAAAATACCAGGACACTTCCCCTTCAATCAGAGCGAGCCTGGTGCCGTCGGAGTTATATTGCATACGGGCCAGATCGCTGGCAATGAAGAAAGTTAAGCCAAACTCCTGCTCAAGACGATCCAGGGCAGCAAAGACCTCAGGTTCGTTGATGTCGGTGTGCTCCATGAGCTCTACCAGCTCTCTGGATTTCCCCAGGGCTTCAGAAACATGCAGTGGTTTTAAAATCTGCGACACAATGAGTGAAACCGCAGGCGACAACGATTGTTGTTGTGCACGGCTTTGCTCGGCAACGATTTTTGAGATGCTGAAGTGTACTAAAGTGACAATCGCAATCACTACTACTGCAAAGAGCAATAGTATACTTCGATGTAATGTCCTGAACGCATTCACTTGCTTTCTGTTTCTCCCTGTAAACGGTTTTAGTCCTAAACTGAGTATAATACAGACTGATGACTTTTCATGCTACTGTCGCCAAACACTGACGTATAACCTCAAACACCTAAATATCCGGCTGCTTGCAAATGACCGCTGACTTGTTGTGCAGGCTTGGTTACACTATCGCTCAATAACAGTTTAAAAGGATGAGTTATGGCGTTTTCTGTAGTGGTTTTGGCGGCTGGTAAAGGCACCCGAATGAAGTCGGCGTTACCCAAGGTGTTGCACCCGGTTGGTGGGGTTGCCATGGTTCAACGCATTATTAATACCGCAGAATCCTTAACGGCCACGGCTGTGCATCTGGTCTATGGTCATGGCGCGGACCAACTGCAGGCTAACGTAAGCGGACAACAAATTAACTGGTGTTTGCAGGCTGAGCAATTAGGTACGGGTCATGCCGTGATGCAAACGGTGACGCATATCAGCGACAATGAAGACGTGATGATACTGGTTGGCGATGCGCCGCTTATCAGGGCTGAAACCTTGCAGCGCCTTATCGATGTGAAGGCATCCTGCGATCTGGCCTTACTCACCGTGGACCTTGACGATCCAACCGGCATGGGGCGCATTATTCGTAACGACGACAACATCGTGGCCATTGTGGAACATAAAGATGCCACCGAGGCACAACGCGCCATCACCGAAATTAATACTGGCATGATGATGATGCCCGGTAAAGATCTGAAACGCTGGCTCAGCCAACTGAACAACGACAACGCTCAGGGCGAATACTATCTCACCGATGTTATTGCCATGGCGGCCAATGAAGGCAAAGTGATTAAGGCCGCGCAACCAGACTCGCCGCTGGAAGTAGAAGGTGTAAACAACCGCATTCAGCTGGCCCGGCTGGAGCGCACCCTGCAACAATGGCAGGCCGAAACCCTAATGACCAATGGCGCAACACTGGCCGACCCGGCTCGGGTAGATGTGCGCGGCGAGTTAACCACTGGTCAGGATGTGTTTATCGACATCAATACCGTATTTAAAGGCAAGGTAACACTGGGTAATAACGTGGTTATCGGCCCCAACTGCGTGCTGATTGATTGCGAGATTGCAGATAACGCCGTTATCGAAGCTAACAGCATTGTGGAAGAGGCTAGCGTTGGTGAATCCTGTACCGTGGGTCCTTACGGGCGCCTGCGTCCGGGGGCTGTAATGGAGCGCGGTGCCAAAGTAGGCAATTTTGTAGAAATGAAAAAAGCCCGTTTAGGCGAGGGAGCCAAAGCTAATCATTTGACGTATCTTGGCGACGCCGACATTGGTGCCGGCAGTAATATTGGCGCCGGAACCATTACCTGTAACTATGACGGTGTGAATAAGTCTAAAACCCTAATTGGAGAAAATGCATTTATTGGCTCTAATTCGGCTTTGGTTGCTCCGGTAGAGATTGGTGCGGGCGCAACGGTGGCAGCAGGCTCTATTATTACAGCTAAAGTACCTGATGACGCACTGGCCGTGGCGCGTAGCAAGCAGCGCAATATCGCTGACTGGCAGCGCCCTAAGAAAAAATAATGGCCCTTTCAGTATTGATAGTGGGTTTTGGCTACGCCGCCAAAACCTTTCATGTACCGTTTTTACAAGCCATGGAGGCTTATAGCATTGCGGGCGTAGTGTCATCGGATCCGGCTAAGGTTGAGTCCACCCTGCCAGGTGTTGAGGTGTATAACAGCTTTGACCAGGCCATTGCCGAAGGGCATTTTGATTTGGTGGTCATTACCACACCTAATCACCTTCATGCGCCACAGGCAGAAGCGGCACTGCGTGCCGGGTGTCATGTGCTGGTGGAGAAACCTTTTACCCTCAGCAGTGAACGGGCAGAGCAACTGGTAGCGCTCGCTGCTCAGCTTAATAAACAGCTTTGCGTGTTTCATAATCGTCGCTTCGACGGCGACTTCCTCACCCTTGAACAGCTTATTGCCGAGCAAGCCGTGGGTGATATAAAGCGTCTGGAGAGTCGTTTCGATCGGTTCAGACCCACACCACGCAAGCGCTGGCGGGAAAATGCCGGCCCGGGCAGCGGAATATTCTGGGATCTCGGCCCCCACCTCATCGACCAGGTCGTGCAGTTATTCGGGATGCCGCAGCAGGTATCGGCCGATATCCGTATTCTGCGAGATGGCGGCGAGTCTGACGACGCCTTTGAAGTGACTTTGCATTATTCCAATATCACGGTGCTACTGGGCAGTTCTCCCTTTGAAGCGGGGCCAACGCTACGATATGCCCTGCAAGGGACCAAAGGCAGCTACCGTAAATACCATCTCGATCCGCAGGAAGACCAGCTCAAAGCCTCACTTTCGTTTGACGATCCCGATTGGTCTGTAGCCCCTGCGCCGCAGTACGGTAAGCTTTACCTTGAAGCTGAAAATAAAACGGTGGCAACACTCAACGGCGGTTACATCACCTTTTATAGTCAGCTGGCAACGGCATTAGTTACCAACAACGCTGAAGCTTTACCTGCCAGCGGGCAGAGTGTGGTGACCGTGATCAGACTGATTGAACTGGCCAGGCTTGCCAGCGAACAGCAGCAAACACTAAGCGTTGAATGCAGTTAACCGATCCTGCTATTAACGCGTTGGGTGATAGTAACGCGCGAATTCGCGTGTATATTGGCAATCGCCCGAATACGCTGGTTGAACACGCGCAGCCCGGCGTCTCCCCGCTGATGGCTCAGGATATTTACAATATTGGCCAGGCTTGCGGGAACGGTTGGCGAAAAGTGTTTAACGTTTATGCCAAGCTGATCTTTGCCCTGCCGTCATCACTAGGGTTAAGAGATTCTGCATCCTGCTGGCAGGACTTTCGTGATAGCCGCTTATTACAAGCCGGCTCTGGTACCGCGTTGTGGTTCAGCGAGCCAGAAGAGTTTTCGCCCGACGTGCTGCATATTGTAACTGGCAAGACCTATGCAAACTCGCTTTCTGTGGCTTCCTCCCTTTACTGGGAAACGCCTGAATTTGCGTTAAATAAGCAACGCAACATTGTGGTGTGCCCCTACTTTGATTACCGCCAACTTTCGAATGCAAAGATAGTGTTTCTTATCAACGTGCTCGAGCAGTTACATTTACCTATGTATAAAAATTAATTCGTAAAATTTGAAAGTTTAGTGCTATATTTAATTTCAAATGAAATATCTAACTTTCGAATGAAACAAAAAAGAAACCTTCACGCGCGTCATGAAAGTATTGTTAACTGGGTTGTTCAGCACGGACAGACCCCGGTGGAAACCCTCGCCCGTGAGTTTTCAACATCTGAAGTCACCATTCGTAAAGATCTGACCCTGCTCGCCGAGCAAGGCCGTCTTATCCGCCAGCACGGCGGCGCGGCGCCTTTGAACAAGCCACAACCCGCTACCAAAAATCAGTCATCGCTCAAACAGGCGATTGGGCAGCTTGCAGCCTCGCTGGTAAATGATAGCCACAAAATCGTTATCGACAGCGGCAGTACCACCGCCACTATGGTGGAGCACCTTAAACAACCTTCGCAACTGGTGGTGATGACTAATTCGCTGGATGTCGCCAACCAGTTGGTGACTTTTGATAATGAGCCTACCGTGCTAATGACAGGCGGCACCTGGGATAAGCAATCCCAGTCGTTTCAGGGCAATATGGCGGGTAAGATGCTACAGTCCTATAGTTTTGATCTGGCCTTTGTGGGCGCAGCCGGACTGGATGTGGAGCACGGCACCACCACCTATAATGAACTGACCCTGCTGAGTCAGGAAATGGCCCGGGTAGCCGGCAAGGTAGTGGTGTTGGCGGAATCAACCAAACTCAGGCATAAAATGCCGAATATCGAATTGGCCTGGCAACAGGTAGCAGTGCTGGTTACCGATGACGGTTTACCATTCAGTGCAGAACAACAATTAAATCAACAAGGTGTGAAGGTAATGAAAGCCTCACTCAATGGAGAATAGCTATGTGTGGGATCGTCGGTGCGGTTGCAGAGCGTAATGTAGTTGAGATATTGCTAGAGGGCCTGAAACGCCTGGAGTACCGGGGGTATGACTCCGCTGGGGTAGCGTTGTTACAACCCAATGGCATTCTTAGCCGCGTACGCCGTACCGGTAAGGTACAAGAGCTGGTAGACGCATTAAGCGATCAGGAAGCGCTCGGAACCACAGGTATTGCACATACGCGCTGGGCGACTCATGGCGGTGTAACTGAAGCCAATGCTCACCCGCACTTCTCCGACGATCGCATTGCGGTGGTACATAACGGTATCATCGAGAATTATCAGTCTCTGCGTGAACAACTCACCGCCAAAGGTTACACCTTTACCAGCGACACAGACACCGAAACCATTGCCCACACCGTCAACGAAGAGTTAAAGAATACAGATTCTTTACTGGCTGCCGTGCAGGCATCGGTGAAACAATTTCACGGTGCTTACGGCACCGTTATTATGGATCGTGCCGATCCCTCCAAGGTGGTGGTTGCCCGCTCAGGCAGTCCGTTGGTAATTGGACTTGGTCTGGGCGAAAACTTTATTGCCTCGGATCAAATGGCGCTGCTACCTGTTACCCGCCGTTTTATGTTTCTTGAAGAAGGCGATGTGGCCGAGATCACCCGTCGCAGCGTATCGGTGTTCGATAAAAACGGTAAGCCGGTTAAACGGGAGATTATCGAATCGAATATTGAACATGATGCTGGCGATAAAGGCGGTTATCGCCATTACATGCTGAAAGAAATCCACGAACAGCCAGTGGTTGTGCGTAACACCTTAAAAGAACGAGTCAGCGATGAGGGATTACTGCCGGATATCTTTGGCAAAGGGGCCGATGAGCTGCTCGCTAAGATTAAACATGTTCAAATTGTGGCTTGTGGTACCAGCTACCATGCAGGCATGACCGCGCGTTACTGGCTGGAACAGTTTGCTAATGTGTCCTGTAACGTAGAAATTGCTTCTGAATTCCGCTATCGCAAATCCGTGGTGCACGAAAACAGCCTGCTGGTAACAATTTCCCAGTCGGGCGAGACCGCGGACACTCTGGCCGCACTGCGTTTAGCCAAAGAGTTAGGCTATACCGCTAGCCTCACCATCTGTAACGTGCCGGGCTCATCGTTGGTGCGTGAGTCTGACATGGCGTTTATGACCCGCGCCGGGGCAGAAATTGGCGTGGCTTCCACCAAAGCCTTCACCACCCAGCTTACGGCGTTTTTAATTCTTACCCTCGCCTTAGGTGAGCACAACGGCATGGCCGCTGCCGATAAACAAGCCATTGTGCAGGGGCTGCACAGCCTCCCAGCTAAGCTGGAAGAAACTCTGGCTATTACCCAGGGCATTGAAGATTTAGCCGAGGAATTTGCCGATAAGAATCACTCCCTATTCCTTGGTCGCGGTGACCAGTACCCCATTGCAATGGAAGGGGCGCTAAAGCTCAAAGAGATTTCTTATATACACGCCGAAGCGTATGCATCAGGTGAGCTTAAGCACGGCCCTCTGGCGCTGATCGACGACGAAATGCCGGTTATTGTGGTTGCGCCAAACAACGAATTACTGGAAAAGCTCAAATCCAACGTTGAGGAAGTGCGTGCTCGTGGCGGAATCATGTACGTGTTTGCCGATAAAGACGCGTCATTCGCCAGCGACGAAACCATGCGGGTGATCAATGTACCCCACTGCGACGGCCCGATCGCACCGATTATCTACACCATCCCGCTACAGTTACTTTCGTATTACGTGGCACTGATAAAAGGCACAGACGTAGACCAACCAAGAAACCTGGCTAAATCGGTTACTGTTGAGTAACCAATAAAATTGCTTTATGTCGGGTGTGGGAGAGTAATAAAGTTTCATACTCAGTATTAAAGTATAATACTGAGTAATAGAGTCTCATACTATCTCAGGTCGGTTAGCTCGATCTATTTCTGACACCATCGTGTAGGCGGTGGTGTCCTTTTAGCTAATAGGGGACTTCGACATTCAGAGATAAGAGTGGTCAGTCTCTTAGAAAAATCAGGCTTTAACTTCGCGTAAAATAGTTCGTAAATTATAGGCTTTCTATTCTTTTAACCGTATTAATGCACTGCAAAGTTGGACTCATGTCTGATCGCTACTACATCGGTGAGTCGAAAGGCTCAAATTAAAAATACCTACACAATGTACTTAACCATAACAATGATGAAATTGCGATAGCCACGAAAACACCCGCTGAGCCCAAATCTTTTGCTAAGCCTGACAGTGGGTGAATCTCTTTTCCTATACGGTCAATAGTGACTTCAATTGCAGTATTGACAATTTCAGCGAACAGGACGAAGAGTATGGAGGAAAGTAAAATCGCCTTTTCCATATAAGGTATAGACCAAAGAGCAAGCACTCCCCCTGCTAAGATAAGTAAGATAAGTTCTTGCCGGAACGCTGACTCGTTTTTAACAAGCCATGATATAGCTCTTACAGAGTTTTTCATTGCTAATACAATACGCAATATGCCCTTTGGTTTGGCTTTAGGGTCGAAATACATTTCTGATGTGGTTTCGTCTATGACTCGCATTTTCGTAAAATATCCTGAGTGGGTTGGTAGGTGCTGCTTTGCACATTAGTAAGACCAAGTAATGTGTCAAAAAGGTTGTCCTGCGAATAAGGATGACTGGATAACGAATTTACACAATCACTATATTGAGGTTGGCTAAATTTGGAGGCCCAATAAACCATTGGTACATGAGTTTGCTCAACAGGCGCTAAATTATAGGGGAAACCGTGCAAATAAAGCCCATTCTCTCCCAATGACTCACCATGATCCGATAAATAAAGCATCGACGAATTAGGAATATTGGCAAGCTGTTCAATAATCTGGCCTAGTACGTAGTCTGTGTATGCAATAGTATTATCGTACGTATTTGTCAGCTCTGCCTCTTCACAATTTTGGATATCACTTCTGGGACAATCAGGCACGAACTTAGCAAATTTCTCTGGGTATCTCCGGTAATAGGTAGGCCCGTGTGAGCCAATCATATGTAAGACTATAACTCTATGTTCTTTAGATGGCCTTGAAAGAGTTTCTCTTAAAAGGTCAACAAGTACCTCATCATAACAATAATCTCCATCGCACAACTTGAGATCTCTTGACGGGTTGAAGTCTATAGTCTCTACCCTCTTGCATACTCCTTTACAGCTACTGTTATTGTCAATCCAGGTGACGTCAACACCTGCACGATGAATGATGTCTAAAACATTGTCCTGACTGTCTGCAATACGCGAATCATAATTTTCTCGTGAAAGTCTTGAGAACATACATGGCACGGAGACTGCGGTAGCAGTGCCGCAAGATGTCACCTTGCTAAAACTGATTGCACCTGCGTTCTGGATATTAGGCGTAGTACGCCTCGAATAGCCGTTGCTTGAAAACTTGTCCGCTCTGGCTGTTTCGCCAACCACTAACACTGTAATAGATGGGTGTATATTAGCGTTACCTTTTACGTAGGGACGCTTGTCTAATAC
>NZ_CAJXQY010000045.1 GCF_913058315.1 uncultured Alteromonas sp.
CCCTTGCCGGGTGTGCAGAGGACTTTCACCTCCAAGTCATCAACTCACCACCACAATGAGTTAAACGGTGTCGAAACACCACGCGCCATGCCCGGCGCACGATAAAAAAAAGCCTCAATCAAATTGAGGCTTTTAGAAACGCTATCAGCAAGCGGTAGAGACTACCACCAGGTGATATAAAACGCCGCCACCACGATGGTTAATGCGACAGAGGCCACATTGAACACCGAAGACGTTTTAAAGTTAATATCGTTAAGCTGAACAGCGTGGTCATGGTCGCCTTTGCCTTCATACAGGCTGATTGCGACTGCCAGACCAACACACAGTAAAAATACAATGCCCACACGGTCCATAAATGGCAGCTCAGGCAGCAGTAATTTAAATGCCAGACTGAATACTGCGGAACCCACCGCGGCAACCAGACCACCGTTAGCCGTTGTCTTTTTCCAGAACATACCCAGTGCAAACAAGGCGACAATACCCGGTGTAAAGAAGCCGGTAAATTCCTGAATATACTGGAACGCCTGATCAAACTGACCCAGCAGAGGCTTAGCCACTAGCATGGCAATAATCAGTGCCACTAAACTCACAATACGACCGACTTTCACGTAGTGATGCTGGCTCTTATTCGGGTTGCGATCTTTGTAGATATCCATGGTAAAAATGGTCGAAACACTGTTTGTCATGGACGCCAGCGACGACACAATGGCAGCAACCAGTGCGGCGAAGATAATGCCTTTGAGGCCAACCGGCATCAGCGTCATCAGCGATGGATAGGCCTGGTCGGCTTTTTCCAGATCAGGTACCAGCAGCACCGCGGCGATACCCGGTAGTACCACAATCAACGGCATCAGTACTTTCAGGAAGGCAGCAAATACAATCCCTTTCTGCGCTTCATTAACACTCTTCGCAGCCAGCGTACGCTGAATAATGTACTGGTTGAAGCCCCAGTAAGACAGGTTCATGATCCACATACCACCAATCAGAACCGAGAGGCCCGGCAGATCCATGTAGTGTGGATTGTCTTCACTGAGGATCATATCGAACTTGCCAGGCAGTTGCTCAGTAACGGTATTGAAACCTGCCCACACACCAGCACCGTCGCCGATAATGTTCAAAGCCGTGTATGACAGGAACAAGCCCCCCAGAACCAATAGCACTACCTGAATGATGTCGGTCATGGCTACCGCTTTAAGCCCACCGTACAAAGAGTAGGCCAGAGAGAATAAGCCGAGGAAAATCATACCGTAAATCAGGTCGACACCAGCAATAGTATTGATCGCCAACGCGCCCAGCCACAGCACCGCAGTGAGGTTAACAAACACATAAACACCCAACCAGAACACGGCCATTACCATGCGTACACGGTGGTCATAGCGTTGCTCAAGGAATTGCGGCATGGTGTAGATTTTGTGTTTAAGGAAGATTGGCAGGAAGTATTTACCTACAATAATCAGGGTAATAGCAGCCATCCACTCATAGGACGCGATCGCTAACCCGACCATATAGCCAGAACCGGACATGCCGATGATTTGCTCTGCCGAAATATTGGCTGCAATCAGTGAAGCGCCAATGGCCCACCAAGGCAGACTGGAGCCGGCCAGAAAGTAATCATTGGTGTCTTTCTCGTGTCCCTTCTCTTCCCGGGAAACCCACCATGCAATACCTATTAAGGCAATGACATAGATAACGAATAACGTTATGTCGAGTGTTTCAATTTTCATGTTGCGACCTACAGATTTGTAATTTTAATACGTAAATGAGCAACGAATTAACAATTTTTGTCAAAAGCACCTTGTTCAGCGGTGCAAATGTAAATAGTTTGTTTCAGCCCAGTTTTCGCATAATACTTGTCTTCCACCTGTTTAGTCACCCCTAAAAGCAAATTTTTTGGTAATAAAGCAACTACACAACCGCCAAAACCGCCTCCGGTCATCCTGGCACCGCCTGATTCACCTATCGTCTGCTGGATAATTTCTACTAAAGTATCAATGGCTGGCACTGTAATCTCAAAGTCATCACGCATGGAATCATGAGACTCAGCCATCAGTTGGCTTACTTTGCCAATATCACCGTTTGAAAGGGCATCGAACATGGTGGTCGTTCGCTCATTTTCAGTAATAATGTGGCGCGCCCGTTTGTATTCGTCTGGAGTTAAGGTTGCTTTGTGCGATGCCAGCAAAGCAATGTCTGCGTCCCGCAAACTGGCTACCCCAAGTTTACTGGCTGCCGACTCGCACTGCTGACGGCGCAGATTGTATTCACTGTCGACCAGGCCACGCTTAACGTTTGAATTCACAATCATAATCGCGAAGTCTTCGGGCAGGGCGATAAAGCGCTGAGACAAATCGCGGCAATCCAGCAACATGGCCTTACCGGGTTTACCTAACGCAGAAATCAGTTGATCCATAATGCCGCAGGAACAGCCAACAAACTCATTCTCGGCCTGCTGGCCAAGCAGCGCCGCCTCAATCCCCTCAATATTCAGGTCATAAAGCTGAGTTAACGTACTGATGATTGCTACTTCAAAAGAAGCCGAAGAACTCAGGCCGGCCCCTTGTGGTACATTACCGGTGACCACCAGGTTAGCCCCGCCTAGCTGCGGATACCTGGCACGAACCACCTGACAAACGCCCTTCACATAGTTAAGCCAGCCCGGTTGTGGCTGATGCTCAATGTTGTCGAGGGAAAATTCGGCACACGCATTATCGTAATCAACGGCCACCACCCTGATAATACCGTCATCCCGTCTGGCCGCAGCGATAGCGGTACCAAAATTAATTGCCGCCGGAAACACGAATCCCTCGTTGTAATCGGTGTGTTCACCAATCAGATTGACCCGGCCAGGGGCATGGCTGGTAACCTCGGCCGCGGCATTGAAATAAGTGGTAAAAAGAGAAGAAACATCAGCAAGTGTCATTGGCCGGCCTTTTTATAATGCGTTGTTGATAGTGCCTGCAAGCGCTGGGCAGCTTGTTCCGGGGTCAGATCGCGCTGGGCCTCGGCCATCATTTCATAACCCACCATAAATTTTCTGACACTGGCAGAGCGCAGCAAAGGTGGAAAGAAATGAGCGTGTAATCCCCACTCCGGGTGTTCCTCACCATCGCAAGGCTGGCTGTGCCACCCCATGGAATAAGGAAAAGACGTGTTAAATAAATTGTCATACTTGCTGGTGATCTCACCCACAATAGCGGCCAGGTTATCGGCCTGTGAATCACTCAGCGCAGCCAGCGAAGACACACTAAAACGTGGCAGTAACAGTGTTTCGAACGGCCACGCCGCCCAATAGGGCACTACTACCAGCCAATCGTCATTAATACACACAACCCGTTCGTTTAATGCCACTTCACGGTTTGCATAGTCCAGTAATAAGGAACTTTTATGTTGCTGATAATATTCGGCAAAACTGGCCTGTTTCTTTTCGGCCTGGGTAGGTAAATGGCGCTGCGCCCAAACCTGACCATGGGGGTGTGGATTGGAACAGCCCATCATCGCGCCTTTATTCTCGAACACCTGTACCCACGGGTAGTCAACGCCAAGTTCTGCGGTTTGTGCCATCCAGCATTTCACTACGCCCAGTCTTTCTTCATCGGTCAGTAAAGGCAGTGTTTTACTGTGATCAGGTGAAAAGCAAATAACCCGGCTACACCCTTGCTCTGACTGATAGCGGAACAACGGATCGGTGTCTGCAGAGTCTGGCGTGTCCGGCTGTAAGGCAGCAAAATCATTGGTAAACACGAAGGTGCCGGCATAAGCCGGATTCACTTCGCCGTTAATGCGGGTATTACCCGGACATAAATAACAACTTTCGTCATAGGCAGGTAAGACAGACTGATCGGGCTCATCCTGCTGACCCTGCCATGGGCGTTTGGCCCGGTGCGGCGATACCAATACCCATTCTTTAAGTAATGGATTAAAGCGCCGGTGGGGATGATCGGACGGCTCAAAAGAAACAGACATGTTAAATTCCTGCTTTGCTAAAGGGTAAACGTTTTCCCTATTCTCATCTTTTTTTACATAGATGTAAATAACTCTAAGCTATTAAGACGAGCTTGAGCCGATAATTCGTCTGCTTTAACGCTGTGAATAGTCAGCTTCGTAATCAGCGAAGCAGGTATACGTTTACCTTATAAAGCAAAAATACCCTTTTTGAATCCATGGTTTAGTTGTCGTTAACCAGCGGCTCCGGTACGCCAGTTACCCCAACATCCAGCTCAAACACACTCCCCGCCAATGGGTAGCGATTTAACGCAGCTGTATTCATGCCAATGCAGGCAGAGGTAACCAGTAAGGTAGAATAGTCGGCGCCAGCAAAAGTGACGTTGGTAATTTGCGGCGCGGGTAACACCACTCGTTTAATCAGTTGCCCGGCAGGGTTGTAACAGCATAATCCGTGACCTTGCCAGCAGGCTACCCAAAGGTTGTCCTGGCTATCCACCGTGATGCCGTCCGGATAACCGTGGTGCGCGGGTAAAACAATGTGTTGGCGTTTATCGGCTAGCTGTCCATTGCTATCAACGGAAAAGGTGTAGATGGTTCGGGTGGCAGAACTCACCGAATAAAGCCGGTCTCCGGCAAGATTAATGGCAGGGCCATTAGAGACGACATAGCCACTGTCTACTTTATGTAAGTTGCGATTTTCGTTGAGACTGGTCAGTTGATAAAGACTACCGCTAGTTGCCGCTTCACTATCATCCATGGTGCCAAAATACAGCCGGCCAGCCTGGTCGGTTTTTGCATCATTCAAGCGATTGCCTGACGGTTCTTCGCTCAGCTGCAAAAAGCACTCGCCACAGCTCAGATCGTCGTTTAGCCAGTATATGCCCGACTGTAATCCAACAATAAAACGGCCGGAACGGGTTTCTTTTAGCCATCCAATTTGTTCTGGCATTGGAGTAGCCGTCACAGCCTTAGTGGTATAATCCATTCGGTATAACACCTGCTGCTTAATATCAACCCAGAAAACGCAGTTGTACCGGGCACTGTAATAGATGCCCTCGCCGAGGCTGCACCTGTGACGACTTACATTTAAAATTTTGACCGGCATTACATCTTTTCGCTGTTAAATAGTCCTGCGGGTGACCCCATCCATAACTGACTCCTTTAGTCAGCTGGCCGGCTGATAATTCACCATCAAAGCTGAATAGAGAAAGGCAAAGCTTACACAACCTGCAAACAGAATCGAATAGTGAATGTCACTTAAGAATAAAACCATTGAGATATCAGCACAAAGGAAAAAGCTACCGAAAAACAGTACAGCAAATAATGACTGACTATTTTGTTGCTGGCACAGTCGCTTGTCTCTTAGTACGTAAGCCATGACTTTCAGTACCGGTAGTTCTTTTTGCCAATGGCTTAGTTGTTTGCCCTGTGTGTGAGCATAAAGCTTTGCCGCAACGACAAGCGCAATGGGCGTCAGGATAACGGGTAACCAGATGTATCCTTCGCTAAAGCCGTGATAAACCGCCACAGTCATCAGTAGCAGGCTTGAGTAAATATAGATACGTTCCATGTGTTTTCTCCGAATAATAGTTTACGATTCATAGAGGAAAAAGCGGTTCTTAACGAACCGCTCAAGCGTTAGAAGACACTGCCACCATCGTCCTGGATTTGATCAACTATGCTATCAACACCGGACACCACTGCGCCTACGATACTGCCAGCCACTGCACCTGCGGCAGCACCAATAATGCCCCCCATGGCAGCACCTACAGTAGCCCCCGTAGCGGCTCCGGAAAGCGCACCTGAGCCCGCAGCTTCGAGAGCTTCAGTACCGCTTACCGACCCGCCTGTAACCACCATACACTCGTCTGACTCCAAACATCTCATATTGCTCTCCTTAGTCTGAGAAATATTCATAAGCTGCTCCTATCAAAGCTCCGGCAGCTACCACACCAATCACAACCGGAGCGGTAACAGTAGCTCCTACTGCAACGGCAATACCGACCACGGTAGCGCCTGCACCTGCACCAGTTGTAGCGCCTTCTGCGGCATCGATAACGTCACCGCCACCGCTAACCAGCTCGATATGCTTGCTATTTAATTCATACATAGATTGTTCCTTCACATGGGTTTAATTTTCAGCTGATCATCTGAAAACAATTTTGTCTCGGGTATATACAGGTTTGCCGAGACCCCCTTCCGCAATAACCTTTGCAGAAGAAAGCTAAATTTAAATGTAAAGGAACATGAAATCAGCGGTCCAAACGGACAGGTAAGGGAAAGTTTATGAAAGCCAGGGGAAAGAAGAAGTGCGACTTAACTGGCAACAATCAGCACGGTACCGGCAAACGCTGCCACCACCAGGATCAGTTTTCTAACCAGTATTTCGTTGATACGCCGGTTAATGAAAAACGATGCGAACCAGCCAATCAGAATAGCCGGAATACATTTTAAGAAGAGCTCAAGATCGTCATGCCCCGCCGCACCGGTAAACCACAAAACGGCAATGCCAAACATGTTGATATAAACAAAAAAGACACTCAGGTTGGCTTTAATCTTATCTTTGTCTTCCGCCTGATAAAGCAAGCCCATGGGGGCACCACCGGCCGATGTGGTCGTTCCCATAAAGCCCGATATCATGGCCGCAATTAAATTGGAGATAACACTGATACGCGGTGTAACACCCACCAGCGACAATATCACTGCAGCAATGATGCAGACGCCAAGTAGCATCTGGTACTGATGGGCATCAATATAAAGCAGCACACTACCTGCCACCAGCACACCCGCCGTGCCGCCAAGAATAGAGAAGCCGGTCTGTTTTAAGTCGATATCGTACTGATGTTTAACTGCCAGCAGAGTGGTTAACAGTAAAGCATTGAGGATCATAGGCCCAGGAACCAGTTCGGGCATGATCAGAAAGATAAGCGGTGCACCCAACAGGCCAAGCCCAAAGCCGATAACACTCTGCAAGCATGAACCGATGATCAGGACCAGATACACCAGGATATAGTCGGTCAAACAAACAATCCTTCAACTAAAACTAAACTGTTATGCGTAACATGCAATTTACATATTATATTACATATGATTTGTGCACAGTGCCAGAATGTAAACATTTTTGCAACATAACAATTAGTCGGAATAGTTGTTTGCAGCCGCAGCATGGCCTGTAGGCCAAGCCGCAGTACAAGAAAATATCAGAGGATTAGGCATGCCGGCGCATCACCGGCAGACATTTGAATGGCGTTATACCCAGCCTGCATCGATTATCAGCGTTTGCGCTGTCATCATTTTGCTATCGTCAGCGGCGAGAAATAATGCCGCGTTGGCAATATCGATGGGTAACAGGGTTTCATGAATACACTGGGCCTGTTGTACTTCCTGAACAATTTCAGGACCAGCCCAACGGGTCATCTGTCTCTCGGTCATCACCCAACCCGGAACCAGCGTGTTCACCCGAATATGCTCGGGACCAAGTTTAGCGGCCAGGGTACGGGTCAGGCCATCAATTGCTGCTTTCGCCGTCGTATAAACGGGCATGCAAGTTTGCTTCTGGCGCCAGCTTACCGACCCCATATTCACAATACTGCCACCACCGCAGCGGCGCATTTGCTCGACAACCGCTTGGGCGGCAAAAAAACTCGGACGCAGATTTACATTAATGCGATCATTCCAGTATTCCTCGTCCACCTCTTCAAATTCGTGACGGGTATCATCGGCCGCATTGTTAATCAGCACGCTAATGTCGCCATGCAGTTTTGCGGCCTCACTGATAGCCCCTTTAAGGGCATTAAGGTCGCGCAAATCGCACTCAATAAAAGTGGCCTGGCCTTTTCCGGCCTGCGCTATTCGTTCTACCAATGCCTGACTTTTGTCTACATTGACATCAACAAAACACACCCGGGCTCCCTGTGCACAAAATCGTTCCACCATAACCTCGCCAATACCTGTTCCACCGCCGGTAATAAATACGCTGCGGTTGTTCAGGCTTGGATAACAGGCTGAAGTATCAGACGACTGGGTCATAAAAAAATCACCATAGATGATGGCTCAGTACACACCAACTTTCGTTATTAAATAATAATTTGTTACGCTGACAGTTCAGATTCAGCAATCTTCAGCTCAATGTAAGCCATTGCTTCATCGATCAGATACGCCATCATGTTTTTGGCTCGCTCTGCTTCACCATTTTTGATCGCCTGATAAATCTTGCGATGTTCGTCGGCGATGGTTTGCAGGCTGTCCTTTGCGTTAGTCGTATACTGGAAGCTTACATTTAAAGCGGTGCTGATGAAATCCCTTAGCTGGTAGAAAAAGCGATTGCCACTGGCAAGTAAAATGGCCGTATGAAACTCTAAATCGGGCTGATGGATAGAGCCGTCGGTTTGTGCAGCGTTATCCATGGCATTTAAAGCCAGCTCAATTTGCGCAATGGCTTCTGGTGAACCATGTTTAGCGGCCAGCGCTGCCGCTTGCGGCTCAATGGCCAGGCGCATCTGCAAAAACTCTTTCAATACCAGCAAGGACGGGCTGCTTTCAAACATCCACCCCAGCACACTGGTATCGTATAAATTCCAGTTTTCGGGCGGTTCAACCCGGATCCCCTGCCGCGGCCGGGAGGATATTAACCCCTTCGCTGCCAGCATTTTCACCGCTTCACGTACTGCGGTACGACTGATGCCATACTCGGTACAAAGCTGAGCTTCAGTTGGAAGACCAGAGCCTTCGCCATAGACTCCTGCAATAATCGCTTTACCCAGTTCATTGGTAACGCGTTGCGACAGATTTAAATTCTCAATTCGCGCCATGGATTATAATCTTTCTGCTTACGGCCATAACCACGGATAATATCATATTTATCGGCGGTACCTGTTGGCTTTATTGTTAATATATTTGTTCACATCATAGAGTTGTAAGCCCCCAACGTGCAAGCGTTTAAAATTGATCCAGCACTAAAAACAATCTATTAACCCCATTATGGAATTTAACGCTGTTTTAACAAAAAGCTTTTCATTGCCCATATTGTAATATAATATTTTTAATTATTTTGAGCTGACATCATGGTATCAGGATTTTTACATGGTTGAATTAAGTACACTCGACTGGCTGGTTCTGGCTGGATTTTTTATTTTGTTACTGGGCGTGGTCGGAATGTCCATGCGACAAAAAGAAGAAGATACGGCCGATTATTTTCTTGCCGGTCGTAACGCCAGCTGGCTGGTAATCGGTGCCTCTATCTTTGCCTCGAACATTGGCTCAGAGCACCTCGTTGGCCTATCAGGCTCAGGGGCTCAGTCGGGTATGGCACTGGCTCACTGGGAACTTCAGTCGTGGATCATCCTGCTCCTTGGTTGGGTTTTCGTTCCCTTTTACTGGAGCAGTAAAGTGTACACTATGCCGGAGTTCCTCGAACGCCGGTACAATTCAGCCTCGCGTACCTTTCTATCCGTAATTTCACTCGTCAGTTATGTACTGACCAAAGTTGCGGTGACCGTTTATGCCGGGGGGATTGCCTTTAAAACCATCCTCGGCATCGACAGCATCTGGGGTATCGACTTCTTTTGGATTTCCGCTTTAGGTCTGGTCATCATTACCGGTATCTACACTGTACTCGGTGGTATGAAGGCGATTATGTGGACTTCAGTATTGCAAACCCCGGTACTGATAATCGGTTCAGTGTTCATTTTGGTAATAGGCCTTGACCAGGTCGGCGGCTGGTCGGAAGTTGAGCGCATTAACGACGCTAACCTGCACCTCATTCGCGCAGCCAGCGATGTGGACTTCCCCTGGCCTGGCATTATTTTCGGCTCTTTTATTATCGGCTTTTGGTATTGGTGTACCGACCAATATATTGTACAACGCGTATTATCAGCCAAGGGCATCAAAGAAGCCCGTCGTGGTACCATGTTTGCCGGTTACCTGAAATTACTGCCAGTATTCATTTTCCTGTTCCCGGGCATGATTGCGGTTGCTCTCAAAGAGAAGGGCATTATCAACTACGCCAGTGCTGACCAGGCGTTCCCAACGCTGGTAGCCGAACTATTACCTTCCGGGGTAAAAGGGATTGTTATCGGTGGTCTGGTTGCTGCGCTGATGAGTTCACTGGCATCGCTGTTCAACTCTTCCGCTACGCTGTTTACCATTGATTTTTATAAGAAATTCAAACCGGAGTCCAGCGAGAAGCATCTGCTAAAAGTGGGCCGTCTCGCCACTATCGTCATTGTGATCCTGGGCATACTCTGGATCCCGGTAATGAGCTTAATTGCCGATGTCTTGTATGAGTATCTGCAAAGCGTACAGTCGCTTATTGCCCCGGGTATTGCTGCGGTATTCCTGCTCGGTCTGGTAAGTCGTCGAATTACACCGGCGGCCGGCTATGCAGGTCTGGTTTCGGGTTTTGTACTGGGTATGATCAGACTGGTCATGCTGCCGTTTAAGGACAGCCTGGCAAACACCAGCTTTGCCTGGATTGTGGAGATGAACTGGCTGTACTACTGTATTTTACTGTTCGTACTGGTCACCATCATTATGATTGTGGTGAGTATGTTCACCAAAGCGGCCAGTGAAGAGAAGCTGCAGGGCCTTACCTTCCGAACTCTGGGCAAGGGCACCATGAAAGAGGTTGTCGAGGGCCTCGATAAATGGGATTACATTCATACGGTGGGTATTCTGGGTATCACTGCCTTTATTTATATCCGCTTCTGGTAAACAGCCAGGCCGGTGCTTCGTCACCGGCTTTGCTTTAAGCCCCCTGCCCGGGTGATTAATCACCACCAAGGAGACGTTATGCGAAGACTACTCATGGTAATGTTATTGATAACCTCTCCGGTAATGGCAACAACGTATAAAGTGTATTACCTCGGTGGCCAGTCCAACATGGAAGGCTTCGGTGAAAACAGTGATTTACCCGCACAGTACCGCACGCCATTAACTACAGTGCCGATTTTCCAGGGGAATCCGGTGGCCGACTTTAAACCCCATGGTGGTGTTGGCCTGTGGGAGGTTCTGCAACCGGGGTTTGGTCGTCAGTTTTCGGCTACCCCCCAGGCTAACCAGCGCTCTGATTATTTTGGTCCGGAACTCAGTTTTGGCCATCGCATTGCTACACTTCACCCGCAGCACAATGTTGCCCTGATTAAATATGCCCTGGGCGGCTCAGCGCTGGGCTATGGAGTGGGCAATAACTGGTATCCGGACTATCGCCGTGGCAATGGCATCAACCAGTACGACCACTTTTTAACCACACTCCGGGAAGCTTTTGCCGCACGAGATATTGACGGCGATGGTGAGCCAGACACCCTTGAGCCAGCGGGCATTATCTGGATGCAGGGGGAGTCGGATGCATACGACAGTGAAATCACCGCCAAACGCTATTCAGACAACCTGAAAAACATAGTAGCACTGTTCAGGGCCGCCCTTCGCAAGCCCGATTTGCCTGTTGTATTAGGCAAAATTACCGATTCAGGAATGGACCCTGAAGACGGCCTCAGAATGAACTGGGGCAGCGTGGTGCAACAAGCGCAACTGCACTTTGTTGAACAGGACAGCTGCGCCGCTTTGGTCACCATCACCGAACACTTCACCCACCTTAACGATGGCTGGCACTATACCTCTGAGGATTACCTCACATTGGGCAATGCCTTTGCTGAGCGTATTACCCAACTGGAAAGTCAGTGTGCAACACGCTCGCCACAATAGGCCAGAGATACAGTCAACCTGACCTAGTCTTTTACCGGTAAACCACTGGGCACGCTTTGCGGGATCCACTCCAGCTGCTCCATGACGTTAAAATCGGTTAATGACTCCAGGAATGCCAGTAAATCATTCACTTCTGCCTCGCTAAGCGATACCGGCTGCAGGTCGTTGGCATCTATCACTATTTGACGCAGACTGAGGTCGTCATAGCCAATCAGATCATCGGCATCCAAATCATCCCGCGATGGTTTGACTAACTGACTGGGATCATAATTTTCCAGGGCGGTGAGAGGATCAAGGTGATGCATTACAATGCCGCGCAGCGTGGCATAAGCGCCGGTATGACCATATGGCGCCGTTAACGCCACGTTTCGTAAGGAGGGTGTTCTGAATTTGCCCCAGTCTTCATCATTACGAGTTGCTTCTGCCCTGCCCCGGTCCTGATGAGGCGTTCTGCCCTCGCCCCCCGGCCCTACCTGTGGAATAGCGATGCCGTAAAACTGATGGTCGGTCTGGAATTTACCGCTATGACAACTGCTGCAATTCGCTGCGCCGTAAAATAAATCCATACCACGCAACTGCTGCGCCGTTAGTGCCTCAGAGTTGCCACGAAGGTATGCATCGAAGGGGCTGTTATCACTCCGGAATGCGACGGTTTGAAAGGCGGCCACCGCATTCGCATAGTGCTGAATCTGAATATCTGCCGGGCTATTGACATCACTGAAGGCCGCATCAAATAAACTCACATAATCCGGATTGACCCGCAGCCGCTCCATATAAGCATTCCACAGCGGCGGGAAGCTATTATTGCGGGAGAGAATCAAACGGGCGACGATTTCATTTTCAATCGGATCGCCAAGCATTTCGTTTTGATTAAGAATGGGAAACAGTGCCTGGCCAGCCAGCACGTTATCCAAGTCTGGGGGCGTATCACGATTGGCTGCAGTATTAACCTGCCCATTCGCTTCAAAGTGAATACCATTCCAATTCATATGAGTAAACTCTTTAGCGCCGAGGTTATAAAGATGCGGTGCATGCCGGCCGATACGTCCTTCAACCGCATCATCTCCCTCACCGGTGTTGCGATAACGGCCTAATCCACTCCCCCCCTCTCCGACACCTAATGACAAACCGTCACCACTGAATGTCAGCGGACTGTGGCAGGTTGCACAGGAAATATTCTTATTGCCACTCATGATTTTATCGAAAAATAACAGACGACCCAGCTCAACCAGTTCTTCGCTGGGCGCGCCATTGTAGTGGTAATCAGTGTCGACGACGGGTGAAGGCAACTCATCAGCCTGGCCAGTATGTACAACACCAAACAGCAGCGTACTCAGACCAATTAGCGGAGATTTGAATTTCATCATTAATTCCTTTTAAGGGCGGCTTTATATCAGTCAGCCGAAAATAGAAGAAGACTCCAGGTGTACAAAAATTAAACAGCAAATAAAAGGCCAATTTTTTATATAAGATAATTCATAGAGTTAAATTTCAGGTCATGTGTAGCTGTAAAAGAAAGCGACAATAATTGCCCGTTCCTCTGAACCTTTGGACCTTTTTGGTGCAATGAAACTTCATTTGTGGTTAACGGTCTGGATGAAATTGTCAGCACTTTGCCCAGTAATGGCGTAATCTCGCAGGCAACTACCGAGCCCCCTTCATCTTCTGTCGCAATCTGTTGGTATCGTTTTGCCATCCACGTTACTCTGAATTCTCGCTTATTCTTTGCCTTGCGGTTATCCGCACTGCCTCAGAGACAGGATTGTCATGTCAGACAGCTACACGTTATTGCCTATTATTGAACGGATTTTTTCCACGGTATTTCCGTTATTTATTATGGTGCTGGTGGGGTTTTTGTATGCCCGCAAAACCGACTCTGATATGGGCGTAGCCAACCGCATCAATATCGACATCTTTGTGCCCGCGCTGATTTTCTCTGTTATGGCCTCCAAATCCTTTGATCTGTTCAGCTACCTCGACCTGATGCTGGGTACATTCCTGATGGTCGTCGGCTCAGGCCTGCTGGCCCTGCCAGTTTGCAAGTGGCTGGGAGTCTCAGCCAAAACCTATGCTCCGCCGACCATGTTTAACAATTGCGGTAACCTGGGATTGCCACTGGCTTTACTGGCCTTTGGTGAGGCCGGTTTAAGTGCCGCCATTGCGATGTTCCTGGTCAGTACCCTGCTGCATTTTTCCCTCGGCGTGTATATCCTGCACGACAAGGCACAGCTGAAAACCCTGGCCACTAACCCCATGGTCATGGCAACCGCCGCCGGATTGGTGTGGAGCCTGTCGGGCTGGACACTGCCGGTATGGGCCAGCACGCCTATTGATATGCTCGGTCAGATATCCATTCCACTGATGCTGTTTGCGTTGGGTGTTCGTATGACAGATGTGGACTTTGCGGACTGGCGCTCCGGCTTATTTTGGGGATTATTCGGGCCATTAACCGGTTTTATGGTGGCTTACCCGTTCGCCTTGCTGGCAGGGTTATCCAGCGACCATACGGCGTATTTTGTGCTGTTTTCAGTATTGCCACCGGCCGTGCTCAATTTCATGCTGGCAGAGCGCTACAAACAGGCGCCACACACGGTGGCGTCTATCGTACTCCTTGGCAATATCGCCAGTCTGGTCGTCGTACCGGTGACCTTATTTTTTGTCCTCGACTAGTCGGTCTGGTCTGCAAAAAAGACCGGGAATCCTTCCGCGTCCCAGTATATGACCCGGGCCCTGGCATGGCGATTGGGGTCTGTCAGTGGTGTGCCTCGTAAGATTTCATAATCACGACTATGGTAAATCATCAGGTCGGTGTGACCATCCTCGGCTTTAACAAAGCTGTTATGGCCAGGGCCATAACGTCCGGCCGCCGCGTTGGTCGCGAATACCGGCTCGGCTTTTTTCTGCCAACTGGCCGGATCCAGTAAATCGGCGTTTTCATCGGCCCACAGCAACCCCATCGCATAGCGGTGATCGGTGGCACTGGCCGAATAAGTAATCAGTACCCTGCCATGGCGAACAAGTACGGCGGCACCTTCGTTAACTTTATAACCGGCAACTTCCCAGTCCAGCGTAGGTTCGCTGAGCAAAGTCACGGTATCGAAGTTGATCGAGGTAGGCGAGTCCATCTCGGCTATCCATAACGCCGAGTTGTAACTACGGCTGGCATCCTGCTGTGCCCACACCAGATAACGTTTGCCGCCATGTTGAAAGGTTGTGGCATCCAGCGAGAAAGAATCAACCGGCGTCTGAATGCGACCGGCTTCAATCCATTCTCCGTCCATTGGGTTCGCGGCGGTATTTTTCAGCGCATACATCCGGATACTCCAGGGCTGGTCTACGTCGCCGGCAGCGAAATAGATGTACCAGTCACCGTCAACCTCATGCAGTTCCGGCGCCCAGATATTAATACTCATCGGCCCTTTGTCGTTCTTGCGCCAGATAACCTTAGGCTCGGCAATTTTCAAATCATTGAGCCGGCAGGCCGAACGAAGTTCAATTTCATCGAACTTCGGCGATGTGCCGATAAACGTATAACATCGGTCTTCGTGCTGTACAATCCACGGGTCAGCCCGTTGCACAACAATAGGATTATCAATCGGTTCCAGTGGCGCTGCCAGAGCCGTTGTAAGCGTAAATAACGCAATGAGTGCACTGCTAATTCGCCGGCCGCTGCGCAGCACCGTTTTTAATTTATACATCATAGCGAGTCCTTGTTTTTAAAAATGAATGGGCAATTGCGGTTGCGCAGTTGCTAATCAATTATTAATATTGTATTACATATTTAACATGATTATTGCTACACTAAGCAAGTTCTTTTGCAGGTGCTTACAGAGGTAAAAATGATTCAAACCCGTCAATGGAAATCCGGCGCAATCACACTGCGTTTAGTCTTCACCAGCTTACTCAGCGGAGCCTTTTTAATGGGCTGTGGTGCCCAGGCTAAACAGGTTGAGGTACACGATCCGGTCATGACCAAAGCTGGCGACACTTATTATGTCTTTAGCACTGGCCCGGGGATCACCTATTACGAATCCACAGACATGGAAAACTGGACCCTTACCGGACGCGTTTTCCCCGACGAACCAAGCTGGGCCAAGCGCATATCGCCGAGTTTCGACGGCCATCTTTGGGCACCGGATATCTACCAGAAGAACGGCAAGTTCTACTTGTATTATTCGGTTTCTGCGTTTGGCAAAAACACCTCCGCCATAGGGGTGACGGTTAATGAAAGTCTTGACCCTCAGTCACCCGACTATAAATGGATAGACTACGGCATTGTGGTGGAATCGGTGCCGCATCGCGATCACTGGAATGCTATCGACCCGGCAATTGTTGAAGACGACGACGGCAATGCCTGGATGAGCTTTGGCTCATTCTGGGATGGTCTGAAACTGGTTAAGCTCGATGATGACTTAGTACGCCTGGCAGAGCCGCAGGAGTGGTATTCCATAGCCAGCCGCCCGGGGGCCAGTACTGAAGACAGTGCAGATCCCGGAGAAGGCGCTATTGAGGCGCCCTATATCTTTAAACAAAACGGCTACTATTATTTGTTTGTTTCGTTTGATAAATGCTGTCGCGGCATGGACAGCACCTACAACGTGCGCGTTGGACGCAGTAAATCAGTGACCGGCCCCTATCTGGATCGTGATGGCAAATCGCTTATGGAAGGCGGCGGCACCATGGTAATAGAAGGCAATGAAGACTGGGTAGCGCTCGGCCACAATGCAGCTTACACCTTTGATGGTAAAGATTATCTGGTGTTACATGCCTATGAAACCGCCGACAACGGGTTACAAAAATTACGCATATTACCCATCAGTTGGGACGACAACTGGCCTGTGGTTGACCCGGCTGACCTCAACAAGCGCACCACTGAACTGCTGAAAAAATAACGTTTCTTCAGCTTCCCGTGCGTTGTCGATGGACATGACAGACCCACGCGCACGGGAGTTTTTCCCACTCTATTGATCCAGCCCACTGTTTTTCCATACGTTATTTCAGTATTCTGACTGTACAAATTTTCTTCTCTGTTCTCGGTTTCACAGGGTTTGTGTCGCGGGAGTTCCCATGCTTTCTATTCCGCATGCCTGGCATGCTCATTATGTATTTCTTGTTATAGGTCTGGCCGCGCTGTTAATGGCCAGCAATCGTGTGCGCTACGATATGATTGCCATTACCGTGGTACTGGCACTGATGTTAGGTGGTGTATTGTCGGTTAGCGAGTCACTGGCAGGTTTCGGAAACCCGGTAGTCGTACTCATTGGCGCGTTACTGATTGTTGGCGAAATGCTCGACCGTACCGGAGTCGCCCGCTTTGTTGGCGACTGGATAGGCCGTCACAGTCACAGCTCTACTAATAAACTGCTGGTCATGTTAATGCTTGCCAGTGCCATTCTGAGTGCCGTCATGAGCTCCACAGCCGTGGTCGCGATTTTCATTCCTATTGTTATGCGGATTGCCAAGCAAACCGGTAACTGTGCCAGCCAGCTTTTGCTGCCCATGTCTTATGCGGCACTGGTCAGCGGCATGCTCACTCTCATCGCGACGCCGCCAAACCTGGTCATCAGCGGCGAGCTGGCAGCTCAGGGTTATGAGCCACTACGCTTTTTTACTTTCACTGCTCCCGGCCTGGTGGTGCTTGGCGGCCTGATACTTTACATGCTGTTTGTGGGCCGTAAATGGCTGCCCAACAATGGTAAAGCCGAGCATCACTCTGCACAGCGTTCCATTAAAGCCTTATGGGACGATTACCGGGTTAACCGGGAACTGGTGTATTTACGTATCGACGAAGCCTCTCTCCTGCATGGCAAAACCATCGCACAAAGTGGTTTGTACAACCACTACGGCTTACGCATTCTCGACCTGTCACAGCGCGTACGGGGCTGGCGGGAATTAAAGGCCGGTGTATCACCCGATATTGTGCTGCATACCGGGGATGTGCTGCATGTTGCGATTCCGCCGGAGCAGCTCGAACGGGTTGAACAGGAAGTCAGCCTGATGCCATTTCACCCCTCACAACTGGAAACCCAGTACCGCAGTTGGGAATTTGGCGCAGAGAGCGTGCTGATACACCCGGAATCAAAGTTAATTGGTAAATCCGTGCGTGAAGCCAAATTTCGCGATCATTACGGCCTGGATGTATTTGGTGTAAGGCGTAACCGCCAGTCACTGGATGACTATCAGAACCAAAACCTGCAAGCGTCAGATTGCCTGTTGGTAACCGGTCCGTGGGCCAAAATATTGCAGTTACAACAACAAAACCACGACTTCGTGGTACTGGAAACACCGGCTGAAGCTGCCGATGTGGTACCGGCCTTCCGACGCATGCCGGTAGCGCTTGCTATCACTACGTTTATGGTACTCAGTTCGGTATTCAACTGGATGCCATTGGTCGCGGCGGTACTTATTTCCGTTATCGCGGCGGTAATCACTCGTTGCCTTACCGCCGCCGATGCTTACCGGGCCATTCACTGGCAAAGCCTGGTACTGCTGGCCGGCATGCTGCCTCTGGCGGATGCTCTGCAAAAAACCGGCGGCACCGATATCATTGTTGGCGGCATGATTGGCTCGGCGGGTGACGCATCCCCGCAAACCCTGCTGGTCCTGCTGTTTGGCATTACTGCCTTGCTCACTAATATTTTATCCAATACCGCATCGGCGGTCCTCATGGCTCCCATCGCCATTAGCGTGGCCCACCAGCTCGGCGTTTCCCCTTATCCGCTGGCGATGACCGTGTTATTTGCTGCTTCAGCAGCCTTTATGACGCCTATTGCCTCCCCCATCATTACGCTTATTGTTGAGCCAGGAAAATACCGCTTTATGGATTTCATTAAGCTCGGTAGCCCGATGCTTATTTGGGTGTTTGCGTGCTGCTATTTCATGATCCCCTACTTTTTTCCATGGTAACTTTTTCATTAACACTGAATGTTAACGAATAGAGGCATATGGTCTGCGCAGTCTTGCAGACCTTATTCTGCCTGTTCTTCACTGCATCAAAAGAAAAAAAAATGTTAATTTCCGACTTTTTTTGCTTCAAATTCGCCCACAGCAGGAGTATCTTTAGTCAATTAGTTAAGCACCCTAACAATTGGCGGCGCGCTTTTCGCTGTCATTAGCAATGAGGTAGTAATGGTTAATAACACTTATGATGCCATCGTCGTTGGCTCTGGCATAAGCGGCGGCTGGGCCGCCAAAGAGCTCACTGAAAAAGGCCTGAAGGTATTAATGCTGGAACGTGGCGAAAACGTTGAGCACGTAAAGGACTACACCAATACCCATAAAAACTTATGGGATTACCCTCATCATGGCCGTCCGAGTGAAGAAGCTCTGGCTTCTCAACCGGTCATGGCTCGCGGTAAGGGCTATCCGTTCAACGAAGTCACTATGGGCGCCTGGGCAGATCATAAAACTTCGCCCTACGTCGAAAAAGAGCCCTTCCAATGGTTCCGCGCCTATCAGGTTGGTGGCCGCTCGTTGTTATGGGGACGTCAGTCTTACCGATTAAACCCGGAAGACTTTGAAGCCAACGGCAAAGAAGGCGTCGCGATAGACTGGCCGATCCGTTACGACGATATTGCGCCCTGGTACAGCTACGTAGAAAAGTTTGCCGGTATCTCTGGCAATAAAGACGGTCTGGATGTGTTACCCGACGGTGATTTTCTGCCTGCGTTTGCGATGAACGCGGTAGAAAAGGACCTGGCCACGCGGCTGAAAAAGCAATATAAAGGTCAGCGTCATATGATCATGGGCCGCACCGCGCACATTACCGAACACCGCCCTGAGCAGGGCCGCGGTAAATGCCAGAATCGTGACAAGTGCTGGACAGGCTGCCCGTGGGGGGGCTATTTCAGCACCCAGTCAGCCACACTGCCCGCAGCGCTGAAAACCGGTAATCTAACGCTACGCCCGATGTCGATAGTGAAAGAGCTCATCTACGACAAAGACAAAAAGCGCGTAACCGGTGTAGAAATTATTGATGCCGAAACCAAACAAACCATTGTTTATAAAAGCAAGATAGTTTTCCTGAATGCATCGACTCTGAACTCTGCCTGGGTACTGATGAACTCAGCCCGCGATGTGTGGGACAACGGTTTGGGTTCCAGCTCTGGTGAGCTTGGCCACAACGTGATGGATCACCACTACATGCTGGGTGGCACCGCTGATGTGCCGGGGCACCTCGACAAATATGTTTATGGTCGCCGTCCTACCGGTATTTACATTCCTCGTTTCGCTAACTGGGGCAGTGACAAGCGGGACTTCCTGCGTGGCTTTGGCTTCCAGGGTAACGCTGAACGTCAAAGCTTCAGCCGTGACGCTGATGGTCTGGGCATCGGTGCCAGTTTAAAAGAGACACTCAGTGAACCGGGCAAGTGGACCATGCGCACGGTTGGATTCGGCGAGATTCTGCCGGATCACCGTAATAAGGTCAGCCTGAGTAAAACAGTAACCGATGCCTGGGGTCTTCCGGTGCTCGAAATGGACGCCAAAATTCGCGATAACGAAATCAAGATGCGTAAAGCCATGAAAGAAGACATTGTTGAAATGTTTGACAGCATTGGCCTTAAAAATGCGCAGGCCTGGGAAAGCACCTACCATATGGGTAAAGGGATCCATGAAATGGGCACCGCACGTATGGGGCGGGATCCAAAAACCTCCGTGCTCAATAAGCACAACCAGGTGTGGGATGCGCCAAACGTTTTCGTCACCGATGGTGCCTGCATGACCTCCTCATCCTGCGTAAACCCGTCTCTGACCTATATGGCTTTAACCGCCCGGGCAGCAGACTTTGCTGTCGAAGAATTAAAACGGGGGAACCTGTAATGGCAAATTCATCAACTACTATGGACCGTCGCACGCTGTTAAAACTGATCGCCGCCTCTACCGGTGCCGGTCTTATCAATGCGCCGGCGCTGGCAGTATGGGAAGAACAACCCGACCTGCTGCCGGTTAGCAAGGCCGGCTTCGATGAGGCCACGGTAGCGCTTATCACTGAGCTCTGCGAAGTCGTTATTCCGCGTACCGACACGCCCGGAGCCAAAGATGCCGGCGTACCACCTTTTTTCATCGGCATGGTGCGCGAGTGTTATGACGAGCAACAACAAAAGCTCTTTGAAGCAGGCTTTGCAGACATTGAATCCCGCAGCAAAACGCTTTATGGCAAACCCTTTGCCACACTGACCACCGTGCAAAAAACCGATCTGACCACCGCCATTGATGTAGAAGCCATGGCCTTTAATAAAGGCGAAGACACCCAATGGGACGGCGAGGGCTTCAGTGGCCAGCCTCATTACTTCACACTAATGAAGCAACTGATCATTTTTGGTTTCTTCTCGTCGAAAGTCGGCGGCACACAGGTTCTGCGTCATTCCGATGTACCGGGTGGCTATTACGATATTCCGTATAATGAAGGTGATAAAGCCTGGACAACGGTCTGGCCCTGGTAAACAACTATGAACTTTAACAAACTAATTAAAAACCCGCTGAGCCAGGCACTGCTGCTCAGCGCGGGGTTACTCAGCGCTAACGTCGCCCATGCAGATACCGCTATTGCGGACTGTGTACTCCGTGACACCCCTTTCAGCGTGCAATTACCGGCCTACGACGTAATGACTCGTCCCGAGGCACGGGCCATTGCCGAAAAATATTACCCGGGCCTGTTTGAGACCCTGCCAGCCTGGTTGCTCAGCGAAAAAATGCCTTCCTTTGCCACCATTCTGACATTGGAACAGCTGATTGCCAGAGCCGACCCGGCCAAACCACGCCTGGCTGAGCTCGATGCGGAACTCAGTGCCCTGCCGGTCACCGATGCGGTGAAACAGGCACGCTGCGCCCGCTTCGATGCTGAACCTCAGTACTTCGCTGTTGATGATGCCCCGGTGCAGGTGCTCGTCTACCAGAAAATCAATGGTTATGACCACGGCCGTTCTGTAACCGCTGCCACCGAGGCCCTTACCCGCATGTCCAAAGAGATGGGGTATGGCGTGACCGTGACAGCCAATGGTGGCGCGTTCAACGCTAACAACCTGTCTCAGTTTGATGTGGTAGTGTGGAACAACGTGAGTGGTGACACGCTTACCCTTTCACAGCGTGCGGCATTCGAAGAGTACATGAACAATGGTGGCGGCTTCCTCGGCGTTCATGCCTCAGGCGGCGACTCCATCTATTTCTGGGACTGGTATCGCGATGCGTTGTTAGGCGTGCAGTTCATCGGCCACCCGATGGACCCTCAGTTCCAACAAGCTGAACTGACTACCCACGAGAATTCAGCGCATATCGCAGAATCCCTACCGCACACCTGGTCAATAAAGGATGAGTGGTATTCCTTTGCTGCAGAACCCGATCTGGACGGTGTAGAGTACGTTATCACTATTGATGAAGACAGCTATCAGCCGGCAGAGCTGGCTATGGGCGGCGTGCATCCCATTGCATGGAAACATTGTGTGGAGCAAGGCCGTGCAATGTATACCGCGATTGGACATCGCGAAGAAATGTATGATGTGCCTGAAAATATCACCCTGATCAAAGATGCGCTGAAGTGGACATCCGGCCACGGTGCCAAGGTGTGTACTAAATAACCAGCAGTGCTGAATAGCCTGTCGCTATCCGCAAAAAAGGCTCCTTTCCGGGAGCCTTTATGCCTTCAAGCATTATCCATGCTGTTCGTCGAGTAGTTCCGACTTTTTCTTGATCTTACAATCGAAGATTTTCTGAGTATTTTTCCTGCCTAAATACCAGGCAACAGTATATGGATGTGCGCGCTTGAAGAATCGTTTAAAAGCTTTCATTTGCCATCCTCCGTTTTATGTTGCCCTATTAACTATATGACAATACTGTAATAATTGCCAGTACAAATTTAAAATCGTATACTATTTCAAATATCAGCAGGAATAATAAACTTGCCACGCCGACTTGGGCGCAAACTTAAGCTATTGATATTTATATGTTTTACCTGGGTTTTCATCGACCCTATAAATAGCGCTGATAAACAGTATCAACCCAGCTTTTTTTTACCCTCCAGGCTACCCATATAAAAAATCCGCAGTCTGATGTCAGCACTGCGGATTTCTACACGACGGCAGATCCCCCCGCCAGGGATTTAATCGGTATATTCGATTCTGAAGTTATCCAGGGTGACGGTACCGCCACTTTCTGTACGCAGTTGAATAAACGAATTCTCGCTGGCCAACGGGCCTTCCACTTCAAGTGTCCCAATGGTCAGCTCGTTAATCAGCGTGGCATAGAACTTGGAACTACCTCCCAGCCATGACTTACTGCTGCTACTGGTGTTGTTATCCACGTAAATCTGGAAGTTATTATCCCCATCCGGATCGTTCACGCTAACAATGTCCACCAGCACCTTATAAGGGCGGCTCAGGTCAAACACGCCACGACCGGTCGTGTCGCTATCAGCCGTATCGGTACCGGGCTGAGTATCGCCAATCGTAAAGCGCGCACTGGTCAGGGTAATCTCGCCATTCGCTACCACAATACCACTGCCGCCACCGGTTATGTTATGCAATGGCATCGAACTGTCGGCTGGCTGCGACTTATAGGCAGCGCTGAAGAAAGTATCCTCATCGGCGGCACTGAAGTCTTCACTGTAAGGCAGGCTTACGTCTGTACCAGTGCTGCTACCGCCCCCCGAACCACCGTCGTTGCCATCGTCAACCGCCGGAATATCCAGGTCGCTCTGGTCCAGTTTGCCTACCCCGGCATGGTTGATCACCTTACTTTTAACCACACTGGTTGCATCGAGGGTGTAAGCATAAGGCACTTCATAGCTGCTGGTTGGCGTAGCATCCGGTCCGGCCACCACATCATTGCCTGACGGTGTAGTCCAAATCACACCGGTTCCAAACAGGTTACCCACGGTATTCCAGTAGCCAATTTCGTCGGAGTAAAACGACACGATTGGGTTCTGTGTATTTTCAAACACATTGTTCTCAATCTGCAGCTCAGCTCCCATGCGGGAATTCATCCCGGTAGACGTAATATTGTTGTAGTAGTTGTTGTACAGATGAGCATAACCAAAGCGGAACAAGGGTAAGCGGGACTCGATGTTCTCAAACCGGTTGTGATGGAAAGTAATCAACCGCTCTCTGTCATTGGTGCTAACTTCATCATCGGTGTGCCCGTGTAACGAGGCTTTCCAGTGATCGTGCAGGTAGTTATACGAAATCGTGATGTTCTTAGCGCCAGACTTCGAATCAATCAGACCATCATAGAAGTCTTTACCCACATCCAGCGAACTGTACAGTTCGTTATGATCGATCCAGATATTACTGGTGGTTGAACCGTCGTCATCGCCTTCAATGGAAATCGCATCCTTTCCACCGGTTAATACATGGTGGATCTTAAGGTTCTGAATGATGATATTGTTAGCGCGGCGAATGGAAATACCAATGCCATCGAACTCGCCACGGTCGGCCACTCCGATAATCGAAACGTTATCCATATCCTTAATCTCAATGGAACGACCACTACCATCGTTGTTCGCGTCGGTAATCACGCCATCTACATAGATAGTCACCGGTGTATTCGCCGTGCTGGCCTCTTCGAGCGCGGCGGTGAGTTTAGCTCCCGTATCCACAGTCACAACCGTACCTCCGGCCCCGCCGGTAATATCGAAGTTATAGCCGGCAAAGCCTTTATCGGTGACTTCTTCGATAATAACCGGCGCATCCAGCGGTTGTGGTTCCCAACCCGCGCCATCGTTGTAATCGGCGAAGACGGCAGCGCGACTGCTGAAATCAGCGGCTTCTGAGTCAGACAAAATATAACCGCCAACCCGCGTAGCTAAATCAATCGCATTACCCTGGCTATCCAGGCTGCCAAACTCACGCCAGCCTGCGGCTGAGGTGGCCGGGTCCGGATTGGGCTGCGGCTGTCCGTTAATGCCGTTGTAGGCCCAGCCTACTGTGGCAATATGCTCAGCAAAGGTATTATTGATCAGCGTAATGTTATCGAAATAACTACTGTTCCCGCCGCTCCGGGCAATATAGGTCGAACCGGCTTCAACGGTAGTACCTAAAGGTCCGGGGCCATGGGTAAAGTCACTGTTTAGGAAGACAAAACCGGGGTCGTCAGCATTTTGTACCCGAGCTTGTAATACATAGCCACCCGGAGCGGTTGCATCAGCACCGTATTTTGAGTCGCCCACCGTACGAATTTCACTTTCTTCAAACAGCGCCGCAGTGACGTATCCCCAGATAAAGTCAACGTTACCGGCCACCAGCGTGTTGTAGAACCAGCTGTAGCCTTTTAGTAGCAGCGTATCCTGCTCGCTAATAAAGTTCATATTATTGGCGATCAGGCGGTGACTACTGTTGAAATAAATGGTTTCCGCCTGGTTAGAGTCCACATTGTTACGTGTATGGCTGTTCTTCAGGGTAAAGTTGTTCAGCACCAGATTATCGGCACTCTCCACCAGCAAGACGCTGCGACCACCATTTGGTGTACCGGTACCCGGCGCTTCACTACCGCCGGTTCCGCCGTTAAACGATTCATAGTTATCGTAGTAAATAACGGTATTGTCGCGATCCTCGCCCTCAATAGTCAGGTTGTTCTTGTTGCGCACATACAACAACTCATTGTACATACCCGTCTTAACGGTAATGGTTGCCGCGGTATCCTTGGCAACATTTTCCATAACATAGTTAAGCGCGCCCTGTACTGTTCTGAAGTCAGCGGCGCCGTCATCATCAACGGTAACGTCGCTGCCTGAAGGACCAATTTCCTGAGTGGAAAAAGACCAGTCGGCGGTTTTACCCATGCCGGTAAAGTCGATGCCATTCAACTGTGTTGAGGTTACCACGCCCTCGCCAATGGCGACGTAATAGGTTTTGTCGTATGTCAGTGCATTGGTATGCGGAACAATGGTCAGGGTATTACCCTCAACGTTGAACGGACGGTAGTTAACCCGGCGCAGACGATCCTGTCCGGCAAAACCCAGTGCATCTATATCGCCGCCCAGGGTGATGACATCAACAACCGTGTCGTCTGCGGCGTCATAAATGCGTACTTCACCAACATCTGCCAGCACCGGCGGACTATCGAATGTAATCGACAGGCGTCCATCCACATAGGCGTTGGTCGCGGCCGTTGCCGGTAAGGTTTTACCTGTCAGATCTCCATAATCGCTGGTGGGCATAACAAAGCCTTCGGTCACCAACACTTCAACGCTGCGCACCAGGGTGGGATCGGAGCCGGAGGTAAACGTAATAGTGGCACTTCCCGCGGCTGCCGGGGTAAGTGTAACGTTAGGACCATCAATTGCCACGCTGACTACGCTTTCATCTGACGAAGTGGCAGTGAAGGTATCATCGGTGAGGCCATCATTTTGCACCGCCGTGACATATACAATTAACGGATCGGTGGTGGTGGTTGCATTCCACTCAGTGTCTTTATAATCCAGCGTCAGTTGTACTGGCTTCACGCTGGGATCGCCCACTTTAAAGTCGTCCATTTCAAACGAACGATTATTGGTGAACATGCCAATTAGCCCTTTAGCAGTAAAGGTGGCATCGTTAATCGAGCCCATCTCTTCGCCGTCTAAGTACACGCTCAGGGCATCACCGATCAGCTCAAAGCGTACGCGATACCAGACGCCATCGGTGCCATCTTTTTCACCCAGTAACAAGGGGGTACTGGCCTGGACCGGACGACTAATCGAACCGTCGGTGCTAATGGCAATTTCCACCCGGGTACTACTTGAAGAGTTCTGTAAATTCAAACCACCGCCGTACCAGTTACCGGCACTGTCATATCGGGCCGTGAAGTACAGCTGTTTGTTTGCCGTTGTGCTGTTCTGGCGCGGACGGATACGGGCTTCTACAAAGTAGTCTGCTGTCTGTGGAATTTGCGCCATGGCATCTTCGGTGAGCTGAATAATTTCTCCACCGGCGCCGCCTGCGGTATAACGCAACATATCGTTACCGGAATCACTGGTATAAATATCAAAGCTGCCAATAGCACCTTCAGTGTTGTCCGGCTGTGCCAGCAGGTTCCAGTTATCCGTGTTACCGCTGCTAAAGTCATCGCAGAAATACAGACTTGGTTCATCTTCACAGGAGAACAGGCTGGCATCTTCAATGTATTCAATGCGCAGATTGTTAATCACCACCGTACCACCGCTTTCCGTACGAAGTTGCAGGAAGGAATTTTCGGAGGCCACCAAACCTTCAACTTCCAGTGTGGTGCCGGGCTCCAGGGTGTTGATCAGCTCACTATAAAAACGTGAATCGCCACCATGCACCGATTTACTGCTGCTACTGGTGTTGTTATCCACATAAATCTGGAACTTGTTGTTACCCTCGGTATCGCTTACCGAAACAATATCCATCACCACTTTATACGGCCGGCTTAAATCGAGTGTGCCGGTAAAAATGGTATCCTCAGCGCTGGTTTCGGTTTGCGGTGTGGAGTTACCAATAGTGAAGCGACCGGAATCAATTTGCAGGCCATCGCTGACCACCATCACGGTTCCGCCGGTACGGTGATAAAGCGGCAGGGTTTCGCCATTGCTGTTTAACAGGCTGGCAAAAGAATCAGAGAAGATATCCTCGGTAACGCCAACGTAATTATAGCTGAGCGGTAAATCCACCTGCGGGATATCAGGTTGCTCTGGTACTTCCGGTTCCTCCGGCTCTTCGGGCACTTCAGGCGCATCCACCGCGTCTGCCACAGTTTCGATAGTCAGGTTATCAATGGTGATATTTCCCGAGCTGTCGGTGCGTAACTGGAAGAAGGAGTTGGTAATTGCCGCATCTAAAATGCGCGCATCCGGGTCGTCTATCGGTAAGCCGGTAACATCGGTTCCAGGCTCATAAGTATAAGTAAAGCGCTGACCTACAGGGAAGTTCTCTTCGTTAATACTCATGCCAATAAATTTACTGGCACCACCATGGACGGAGTTACCCTGACTGGTCGTATTGTTGTCGACGTAGATATTCAGGTTGCCGGCACCGGTGTGTGAGATCACATCAAAACTAATGGTAAACCCTTCACTGATATTAAAAATACCGGTTCCCACCGTGTCAGACGCGGTTGTTTCAACACCAGGGGTCGTGTTACCTATGCTGAATCGTGCGCCGGATAGATTGAGTTGTCCGAGGTCCGGGTCAATGACCGGACTACCGCCGGTTTTAAAATACATCGCACCGCTGTCAGGGTCGTCGGTTAGCCGTTTGTAACCAGATGAGAAAAAGGTCGTGATGTCGGTATCAAAGCTTTCTGCCAGCGCAGGCTCGACATTAGAGGCCTGTTCTTCCAATGCAATCAGCTCCAGGTCGGCCTGTTCTTCGGTCAGTACCAGCAGGTTATCCTGCGGATCCTCCCCGGCATCACAGGCGCGCACTAAACTGGCTACGGCCTCAACCGGATCATCAAACCAACACAGGCTGTATACCTGATTGACCGTATTATACGAACGCGAAATCAGGTAGTGAGTGCTGGTGTCGGTGGTCAGCACCAGCGCCCGACGGCCAAAGGCAAAGCCATAAGTGCCGCTGGTGGTCACCTCACCTTCGGTATAGCTGAACGAACCGGTTAAACCGCCGGTATCATCCGGCGTAAAGGTCACAGCAGACTTAACCGCTGTACTGCCCTGAATATAAGTGTTGTAGAGTGTGCCGGTTATCAACTCAACGTTGATGGCATTGGTGAGTAAGGTGCCGTATTCAGTTTCAAGGTAATTCACAAAGTGCGCTACGGCATCATCGTAATCGGCTAGCGTGGTACTGCCTCCGGCGGTCGCCAGCCACGGCTCAACATCGGCGGCAAAAGCGTCGCTGTCCTGGCCAAAGAAAGAGGCTACCGTCTCGCCTTCTTCAAGCAACATCTGAGCAGCTCCCGCTGCATTAGGTGAAATGCTGATGCCATTAGAAGGGTCAGCATCGGTATCCAGCGCCTGCAGTAACCGCAAGGTATTTACCACTGCCGGATTAAACGGGTTATCGGTTTGGAACAATGCCAGTGGGGTTAACAAACTGGACGCAGGCACAACCGGAAAGGTAAATTCGCCGATTGAAAACGTTATCTGATCTCCCCGAAAATAGGAAAACTCACCGTTTTCATTGGTGGTTCCGTCAGGAAAAGACTCAGAACTGTAACTTAAGCCCCCTACCGGAGCATCAATAAACTGGCCGGTCAGCGCAGGCGCCGGTTCTTCTTTCACGTTGATGGTTTGTTCAAATCCGCAACCGGTTACCAAAACGGCGCTGCTCACCAGAGCAGCAATGCGATTGAGCTTTTTCATATTCACCCTCCCAGGATGATAATGCGGGAGTGCGGCCGGGCGGCAACTGCTGGGTGTCCGCCCCTGATACCACGTTCCCGTTTCAATTAACTGTGCAGAGGCCTGGCCTCATTCTTGTTTAATAGAACTTGATCGTGGCCCCTAACTGGTAGGTCTGGCCGTACACTTCTTTCTGATACAGGATATTGCCACCGCTGTACTCATTACCTTTAAAGAAGCGTAAGTCTTCCTGTGAGGTCAGGTTCAGCGCATCAAAGTAGAGCTGAACGTTTTCTGTCAGGTCATACTTAAATTTGGCATCAACGCTGGTGTAGCCCGCCTGATACTGGTCACCCCAGATTTTACAGCCCTTCACATCGTCGAGCTGAGCTGACGCCGGGCAAGAGCCAATTTGCTCCAGAATCTCTGACCGATAGTTGGTAATTAACCGCGCCGAGAAGACTTCGTTTTCCCAGCCCACAGTCAGGTTGAAGGTTTGATCGGCCTGATCAGGCAGCGGCATGCTGCCCTGACGAACCGTATCGTCAAGTCGTGCATCACTGTTAAGGAATGTGGCATTGGACTGGATAAAGAGACCGTTTTTAAAGTACTGGTTATAGCTAAGCTCCACCCCGTAGACTTTGGCCTTATCACCGTTTAAGGTGATATTAATTTCATCCATAAACAGGTCTTGTGGGATAACAAACTCGGTAACCTGGTTAACCGGCAATCGCACCGGCAGGTCAGCGATAGACATCCCTATACCGTTCACTTCAATAATGAAATTTTCGATATCCTTGTAGAACAGACCAATTTCCATGAACAAATCTTCGCTCGCATACCAGCTTAACGAGGCGTCATAGTTAATCGATGTCATGGCGGTCAGATTAGGGTTACCCACATCAAGGGTGTTATCTGAGGCCAGAATATAATCCTGTAACTGGCGGATGCTGGCCCCCCCCTGCGAATCATCACAGTCGTCCGTGCCCGGCGGACACAGTTCAATATCACTGTCGAAGGTCGCATACGCCCGGGCCTGACTGAATGAAGGCCGGGTAAAGCTGCTCCAGATCGCACCGCGCACCAGAATGTTTTCAGTGGGTTCATAACGCAAATGAACGCTGGGGAAAAACTCTGAGTATTTAATCGACGCTTCCGGAAGCGGGATCGCAATGTCCAACTCACCGTTGCCAGCACCATTAAATTCAAAGTCATCATTTTCCAGTGACATAAACCCGGTCGAAGCAAATTCGGTCTCAACCCAGCGTACGCCGGTAATGATGGTGGCATCCATGCCCAGTGGGAACTCGGTCATCGCATAAAGGGCTTTGGTGTCTTCATCGATAGCGTAGTCACCTTTGGTGCTTTCAATTGACTCTTCGCCGTTGGTGGCTGACTCCACGGTCTGGCGCGTTACATCCACTATGGCATCGACGATGGCAGCACTTTCAAAGGGATACTGGAAGTCACTGCCCGCAGGGACGGCACTCGGGTAATCAGCGAGACTGGAGTTAACGGCATCGATACAGGCCTGATCGCCATTACAATCTTGCGGTGAAGGGTCAAAACTCCAACGGTTCTTATCCCGGGCGTAATAACGAGTGGTAAACAATCCACCCACTTTCACGTAGTTTATGTATTCGTTGTACACATCTTTACGCAGGTTCACCTGCCAGCTTTCCAGGTCATCGGTGCGTAATCCGCCTTCCAGAAACAGGTTGTCGAATTCCCAGTTAGCTAAATCACTGGCATCGCCTCGCGCCGCATTACCAAACATACCGTCGGTATAAGCTAGTCCGGCAAAAGCAGCGGCATCGGCGGGGCTCATCACCCGGGCGTTGATATTACGGCGCCCACCCTGCCCATAAACGATGAGGTCGCGCTCTCGGAACTGTACGCGACGGTCACCGCGAGAGTCTTCTTCAGATTTCGACTTGGCATACTCGTAATCAAGGATCCAGGTGTCGTTAAACGTATTTCGCCCACCTAAGCTGAAGGTAGTGGTTTCGTTGGTACTTTCCTGAATAAAGTGCTGATGGAAAACATCGATATCAGACAAAACAAACTCTTTGGTATCGCCATTTACGAACAAAATTTCTTCGTTGCCAAATGAGCCGGCGTCCTGAAAATCATAGAATTCGCGCAGCGCAAAGTCGCCATCTTCGTACTTGGTATACGTGCCTTTGACGTAGTAATAAGCAGCCTCGGATGGCTGATATTCGATGTTCATCGCACCCGCTGTGCGCGTGCGGTCGGCAATTTCGCGTCGATATTCCAGTTGGGCTGGCCCGAGGATCTCAGGTCCAAGGTTACCGGCATCAATGTCTTCATCACTCACACCAAAGTCAGCCTGGTAGAACTTCATCTCATTGGAACTGTGATGACGGGTTTCATCCACCAGCGTTTCACGGTCTTCATAAGACAAGGCATAACCAATACCTATCTGATTATCGAATAGCAACTCGGTGCCGTTTAAACTAAATCGCGGTGAATGTGATTCACGTAGCTCGTTGTAAGCATCCTGCACTTTCAGATTGAGGGTTTCTTTACCACGGTCAAAGGCCGATATTGCTTTAACGTTTACCGTACCGCCAATGGAATTCAGGTTTTGATCCGGAGTCAGAGATTTTAAAACCTCAATGGTTCCCAGTAAGTCTGCGGGTATGGCATCAAGGCCAACAGCACGGTCTTCACCGGCGCCAGCCATTTCGGAGCCGTTCATATTAACCGTGACGAAGCTGGGGCCAAGACCGCGAACGGCGACAAACTTCCCTTCGCCTTCACTGCGTTGCAAGGTGACACCGGGTAAACGGCGCAATGATTCAGCCACATTCTGATCAACAAAGTTGCCCAGTTCGTCGGTGGATATGACTGAACTGAAACCGTCTTTCATGCGCTCCAAATCACGGGCTTTCAGGTCGGCCGTTTTGACGCCCTTCACCTGAATAATTTCAAGATCCTGCTCTTCAGTGCTGGCTGACTGTTCAGTTTCGGTGGCAGCTGGCTGTGGATCAGCGGCTTTATTTTGTTGTTCTGCTTGCTGAGCATAAACGGGCAAACTAAGCGCCAGACAGGCCATTACCGCGTTTAATCGAAATGTTCTCATGTTCATTCTCCAGACAC
>NZ_CAJXQY010000046.1 GCF_913058315.1 uncultured Alteromonas sp.
CCAGCGACCAATTGATTAAAAGTCAACTGCTCTACCAACTGAGCTAACGACCCATTTCAAATTGGTGATAAATCGGGAAGTGGTGGGTCGTGCTGGATTCGAACCAGCGACCAATTGATTAAAAGTCAACTGCTCTACCAACTGAGCTAACGACCCTTCGATTTATCGCGTCACCTTGTCTTGGCAACGGGCGCATATATTACTCATTTCCGGCGGCGGTGCAACCTTAAAAAACGATTAATTTGCACTTTTGTGTCAAAAACCGTTTAACCGCTTAAAAACAAATCAATTCGCGTAGTAAACGAACCGTTTATTCGCACAAAAAATAAAAAAGGAGCCGTAGGCTCCTTTTTCAACATTGATACTACGTCAGAAATTATAGTCTGGCTTCTGCCAATTTTCGAGCAGACGAATCAGGATAAGTATTAATCACTTCTTCGAATAACGCTTTAGCTCGTGCCTGATTACCTACCTTCTCGGCAATCACACCCAGTTTAAGTAGCGCATCGGGGCGCTTGGCAGAATCGGCAAACTTAGTCGATACCACTTCAAACTGCGCGGCGGCTTCCTGCCACTGCTGCTTATTAAACAGTAACTGCCCTAACCAGTAATGCGCATTGGGTGCATAACTGCTGTCCGGGAAGCGTTCGATAAAGGCCTGAAACTCAGGAATGGCTTTATCGTACTCACGGGACTTAAGGATCAGATTAACCGCTTTTTCGTAAGCGTCAGACTCCGACATTGCCGCTGAACCGGTGGCCGGTGTTGAAGGCGTAGAAGCAGGCGTCACACTGGGTTGAGTGCCGGTAGCAGCGGCTGCGCCGTTACCTGCACCACCACTAAATCCTGACTGTTTTAACGCCTCTACCCGCTTATCGATTTCCAGATACAATTCACGTTGCCGGTCGAGCACTTTTTGCAGTTGGTTGGTATGCACCTCAACCGCACCACGTAGCTCATCCAACTCGTTTTGCATGTTGTCGATCTGCTGTTGCAGGCGATGTTGCATTTGCGAGCGGTTATCAACTTTCCTTTCTAACACGGTTAACCGTGATTCAAGGTCGTTGTCGTTAACGTTGTAAACAGGCGCACCTGTTGACTGCGCTAAAGCACCTAACGGCAGACACAACAAAGCCATTGCAACCGGTGCAATGGCTTTCTTATAGGATTTATTGGGATTGCTCATCTTATTGGTAAACAATTACACCACGACGGTTCTGAGCAAATGCGTACTCAGATGAACCCATCACTTCTGGTTTTTCTTCACCGTATGATACTACTGAAATCTGGCTTGAACTCACACCTGCATTCAACAGGTAGGTTTGTACAGATTTAGCACGACGCTCGCCCAGGGCGATATTGTACTCTGGTGTACCACGACTATCAGTATGACCTTCAATCACCACTTTAGTCCCTGGATTCTTAATCAGGAACTCGGCATGCTTATCCAGTACCGGGAAGAAATCAGATTTGATATTTGAACGGTCAAAATCAAAATAAACGGTCTGTTCATTTTGCAGAGCCTGCAGCTCTTGTTGAACCATTTCTTCAGCCATTTGCTGACGTTTAACTGCTTCAGCTTGAACGCGCGCTTCTTCTGCTTCCTGAGCGGCTTGCTCTTCAGCGGCTTGTTGTTGCGCGATGCGGTTACGCTCTGCAGCCAGTTCCTCTTCGCTAGGACCTGATGAACATGCCATCATAGTCACCACTGGCAGGGCGATGATGAAGCTCTTCATTACTTTATTCATTTGCATCCTCTTAATCCTTATACTTATATAGTTGTGATTCTATCAAATCTGTTAAAACAAATAAGGTGACCAGCTCGGCGATTTAACCTGCCCGTCAGCCACCGGTAATCTCGCTTTAAAGCGCCCATCCAGTGACACCAACGACAATACCTGAGTATCCCCGTATAATGTACTATAAATTATCATGCTTCCATTCGGAGCGATACTGGGAGATTCATCTAAATATGTTCTCGTCAGTACCTGAATCGCACCGCTATCCACATCTTGTCTGGCAATGTGATAGTCGCCGCGGGTCCTGTTCACCAAAACAACCTCCTGGCCGTCAGGTGTAAAAGTGGCTCCTAAGTTCTGTTCACCCTCAAAGGTTAAACGTCTAACTGTGCCAGTATCTAAATTTACGCGATAAATCTGTGGTTTACCACCCCGTTCAGAGCTAAATATCAGACTCTTACCATCCGGCGCCCAGGCGGGTTCGGTGTCGATTGCCCGATTTCGGGTAATCCGGCGCAGATTTTTGCTGGCTAAATCCATCACGTAGATTTCAGGGTTACCGTCTTTCGATAATACCATGGCCATCTGCTTGCCATCCGGTGAAAACACCGGGCTGCCGTTAATACCCGGGAAATTCGTGATCCGCTCACGCTCCATGGTATAAATATTTTGTACAAAAATTTGCGGGCGTTTATTCTCAAAGCTCACGTAAGCGAGCTTTTCACCGTCCGGCGACCATGATGGTGACATTAATGGCTCTGGCGACGACAGCAATCGGGTTTCGTTAAAGCCATCGTAATCTGCGATTACCAGTTGGTATGGCAGCTTCACTTTGGTCCTGTCCCGTACAATCACGTAAGCAATGCGAGTCAGAAAAGCGCCTTTTACGCCGGTCAGCTTTTCGTATATCACGTCGCTGATGCGATGTGAGTACTGGCGGAAATCGTCACCACCAATCACTACCGCGCGCTCATCAATAATATGGTCTTTACTGTTAATCAGACCGCCGTCTTTGTTCAGGACTTTCGACTGACCACCGGTTATTTGTCCGCGCAGCACATCGATAATCTCGAAACTTACCAGGTAGCGATCAACCCCTTGCGGTTTTACACTGCCGACCACCACGGTATCGATTCCCTGCGCAGCCCAGGCACCATAGTTAACTTCGCCGTCGGTAGAGGGGTATTCCGGCATCGCAGAACGGGTTACCGGGTTAAACTTGCCACTGCGACGTAAGTCATTCATCACAACGTCGGTCAGATCACCGGGTAATATTCCCTCGCCTTCCCATTTGAAAGGCACCACTGCAATAGGCCGGGCACTGTCGACCCCTTCAGTGATTACAATTTCAAGCGCGGCCTGTAACTGGCCAACCACGCTAAAATAGGCCAGGGCAATCCAAAAACCCAGTTTTCTCATAGGCATTACAACTCCACTTTCAAATCAATGTCTTTCAGTTCTTCATAAACCGCCGGGTCATCTGACATAGGCAGCGTCTCCGCTCGTCTTACCGCGCTTTCAGCAGCCCTGCACAATGCGGCATCACCGCCCACAATACTGACCTGAGAAACAAAACCGGTTGTCGCCAGTTTTAATTTCAACCGGCAGCTCTTGCCTTTAAAATCTGCATTCAGATACCGCATAATGGTTTGCTGAATCATTATTTGATAACGCTCAACTTCCGACAAGACCTGCTGGCGACGTTGCTGTTGCATAGCCGCCTGCTCTTTTGCCAGTTGCTCTTGCATAATTCTTTCCATTTCGGCGCGTTCTTTAGCTTCTTTGGCTTTACGCACCGCTTCGGCTTTTTCTGCCTCTTCCCGCTCTTTACGTTCTCGCGCCTTTTGTTCAGCTAGTCTTCGTAACTCAGACTGACGTTTAGCTTCAGCCGCTTCCCGGGCTTTTTTCTCGCGGGCCTTGCGGGCGGCGGCTTCCTGACGTTTACGTTGTTCGGCAGCCTGCCGTTTACGCTGTTCCTCAGCCCTTGCTTGCGCTTCAGCCTGGGCTTGCGCACGCTGCTGGTCGTAGATTGCCTGCGCATCTATAAAGGTGGCCTTTATTACCGGCGCAGGCGTGCTGTTCGCCACCGGCATTACCGGTGACGACGACAAACTGACGCTTATTAGCAACACTATCACAAGGAGCAGGTGCAAACCCAATGATTTCACTAAGGCCGATTTATCCGCTTGAGTCACAATCAGAGCCCGTAGCTATTTTTCAACTGGATCGGTCATCAAACCGACCGAAGGTACGCCGGCTTTTTGCAGCAGGACCATCAGTTGAATCACTTCATTATAAGCAACCTGACCATCCCCTTTCACCACTACCGGTGTGTCCGGGCTTTGTTTTAACTGGGCCTGAACCAGGGCGGCCATTTCTTCCTCGTCTACTGCCTGCTCCTGATTATCGCCTAAGTTAAGGTAATAATTCCCCTGGATATCCACGGAGGCAATAATAGGTGGCTTGTCTTCCTGCTCAATAGGCTGGGCGCTGGCTTTGGGTAAGTCCACTTTTACGCCCTGCGAAATCAGCGGCGCAGTGACCATAAAAATGATCAATAGAACCAGCATTACGTCGATGTAGGGCACCACGTTAATTTCAGAAACCGGGCGACGGCGTTTACGCACATACATAGCGTTATCTCCTGTTAGATAAGGATGTTATGCGCTTGGCTGCGACGCATGAGCCTGCCGTTGCAGGATGGCAGAAAACTCTTCCATGAAATTCACGTAACTGTTTTCGAGCTTTTCAACCTGGTGACTAAAGCGGTTATAGGCAATAACGGCAGGGATCGCAGCAAACAAGCCTATTGCAGTGGCGATAAGTGCTTCGGCAATACCCGGAGCAACCATAGACAGGGTGGCCTGTTGGACTTCACCTAAGGCAATAAAGGCGTTCATAATCCCCCACACCGTACCAAATAATCCGATGTATGGGCTGATGGATCCCGCCGTTGCCAGAAATGACAAGCGGCTCTCGAGGTTATCTACTTCGCGGGACAAGGCTACCCGCATGGCGCGGTAGGTACCGTCGACCACGACATTAGCATTGGTATTGCTTTTGCGTAGGCGCACAAACTCTTTAAACCCGGCACAGAAAAGATGACCCATGCCGCTGACCTGCTCTTCGCTGGATAACTGCTGGTAAAGACGATTGAGATCGGCCCCTGACCAGAATTCATCTTCGAAGCTTTTCATTTCACTGCGCGCACCGTTAAGTGCTTTCTGACGCTGGAAGATGAACGCCCAGGAGGCAATGGAAACGCTGATTAGTAACAACATAACCAGTTGTACTACGAAACTTGCCTGTAAGAACAAGCCAATAAAGGTTAAATCAGATGACACGCGAAAATTCCCCTAACATTGCCTCTGGTATTCGACGTGGCCGCATATTGGCCAAATCCACACAGGCGATTTTTGCTTGCACGGTAACCAGCAATTTCTGGTCCTGTGCATTTATAATATCTTGTTTAAATGTCATGCTAGCGCCCTTCAATTCTACAATGTGGGACTGAATACTCAACAATTGATTGAAGCGAGCAGGCGCATTATTGTGCATTTCAACGTGTTTGACGACAAAGGCAATGTTTTGTTCCAGAAATTCGTCTTGTTCAAACCCTAAATCTCTTAACCACTCGGTTCTGGCCCGTTCTGCAAATTTTAAATAATTTGCGTAATACACGATACCACCGGCGTCGGTGTCTTCGTAATAAACCCGTATACTGAGTGTATGCACCGCGAAATTTCTCCTTATTAAGATGCGACACATGGTAGGAAAAAGCCTGCTGCCTGTCTATAGCGCACACCAATCACGACCAAATAAATGTATCGCAAGATAAACGACCAATACACCGAACATCTATCGTAAAAGCTTAACATTACTGGGTTAGACAGCAAAAGCCCAACGCTTAACATTTTATTTACAGATTAGTTTTTCTAATCTCGAAACTAAAATATTCTCAATTGTCGGCAATCAAATTATCTCTATAATACGCCTCATCAAGTCGACAGATGAATGAGTTCTCTATTTATTGCCTGTTAGACATGAGTTCCCTGGATTTTTTCCTTCAACACTTGTTGTTCTCACCCCGCTTCTCTGAAGCGGGTTTTTTTTGCCTGTTTTTCGGTCAGCCTTTATTCAGCTCACACTAAAGCACGCCAGCGTAAACGCTAGCGAGCAGGAAGATAATGAAAAAATACTGACTGAATTATTCTTTTTTACAGGAAGAAAGACCAAACGGCAGGTACAACGGACAAAAGTTAATAAGACCAGTGATCAGCATGACTGCACCAAGGGCCCCCCACCAGGACTGATAATAAACCCCTGCCGAAATGATAAGTAGCCCAAACACTACCCTTACTACTTTATCTATGCCACCAACGTTTGCGTTCATACGCTATCCTCCACTGATACGATAATCTCATCGTTATAGTAAGTACGCTGGATAATTAGTTATTGATTAAAATCAGACTGTGGGGAAATTGAGCAGCGCTTAGCCGCCCACCTGAAAGCCCAGATGCAAGTAGGCGCGCTGAGTGGCAATGCGCCCACGGGGAGTACGTTGCAAAAACCCTTGCTGAATAAGAAATGGCTCAATCACGTCTTCAATGGTTTCTTTTTCCTCGCCAATAGCCGCGGCCAGGTTTTCCAGGCCTACCGGCCCGCCATCAAATTTTTCGATAATGGCATTAAGCAGCTTGCGATCCATATAATCGAAGCCTTCTCTATCCACATCGAGCATGTCGAGCGCCGCCGCAGCGACCTCGCCATTCACCGTACCGTCGGATTTTATCTCGGCATAATCCCTAACGCGGCGTAACAAGCGGTTAGCAATACGCGGCGTACCACGAGAACGTTTAGCCACCTCAAAGGCACCGCTCTGGTCCATTTCTAACTGCATATAATGGGCACTTCGAGCCACAATGTCGGTCAGATCTTTGACCGAATAAAACTCCAGTCGCTGTACGATACCAAAGCGGTCTCTCAGTGGTGAGGTCAGTGAGCCTGCCCGTGTCGTTGCACCAATCAGCGTAAACGGTGGTAAATCGAGCTTGATAGAGCGTGCCGCCGGTCCTTCGCCAATCATAATATCCAACTGATAGTCTTCCATAGCGGGATAGAGTATTTCTTCCACCACCGGACTGAGACGGTGGATTTCATCAATAAACAGCACGTCGTTACGCTCGAGGTTGGTCAGCAACGCGGCTAAATCGCCAGCTTTCTCCAGCACCGGTCCGGATGTGGTTTTAATATTTACGCCCATTTCGTTGGCTACAATATTCGCTAGCGTGGTTTTTCCCAAACCGGGCGGTCCGAAAATGAGCAGGTGATCAAGCGCATCCTCGCGACGACGAGCGGCTTCGATGAAAATTTCCATCTGATCGCAAACATGGGGTTGTCCGGTATAATCCTGTAACAGCTTAGGCCGAATCGCCCGGTCTATCACCGCGTCTTCGTCACTCTCACTGGCAGAAATTAAGCGATCCGCTTCAATCATTAACTTTTCTCTCTATACCTGCTGGCTTGTTGGTATTACAGGGCAGCTTTTAATGCCTGGCGGATCAGTGCTTCACTGTCCATATCATCCTGGTAAACCGCATTCACCATTTTGCTCGCCTGAGGCGGCTTGTAACCCAGCGCAACTAAGGCACTCATGGCTTCTTCTTTCACATCGCTCAATGCTACGATGGCGTTTTCACCACCGTTGTCGATACCACCGGCAGATAACAGCTCGCTGCCGGAAGTTTGCAGATTCTGAGTAAACTTCGCCAGTCGGTCGCGCAGTTCGACCACTAAACGCTCTGCGGTTTTTTTGCCGATACCGGGCAAATTGGTCAGCGACGTCACATCTTCGTGCTGTACCACCTGCAAAAATTGCTTGGCAGACATCCCCGATAAAATCGCCAGCCCCAGTTTAGGGCCAACGCCATTGGCTTTAATCAGTTCACGAAACAAGCCGCGTTCTAACTTATCGGCGAAGCCAAATAATAGCTGTGCATCTTCACGCACCACAAAATGGGTATATAACGTGCAGAATTCACCCACGGCAGGTAATTGATAGAAGCTGGTCATGGGGAGCTGTAACTCGTAGCCCACACCGCCTACATCCACCAATACATCCGGCGGCGCTTTTTCCAGTAGCTGGCCGTGAATACGTCCAATCATGTTATTATTTTACTCCGTTTTTCATTACCTGCTGTGAGGCACTTAGCGCAACCGGCCGCGAACCGTTTTACGGGCTTGCCCGGCTAACTTCACCAGGTTTTGTTCGCTGTGGGCATGACACAAAGCCACTGCCAGTGCGTCGGCTGCGTCGGCCTGCGGTGTGCCGGATAACCCCAGCAGATGTTTAACCATATGCTGTACCTGGGTTTTATCTGCTCCCCCGGTCCCCACAACCGCCTGTTTAATCTGCCGTGCTGAATACTCTGAAACACTTAAACTGGCTTGGGTTGCCGCTATTATCGCCGCTCCCCGGGCATGACCTAACTTTAAGGCGGAGTCCGGATTACGGGCCAGAAACACCTGCTCTATGGCCAGGCAATCGGGCTTAAACTGTTCAATTAGTTCGCCTACACCAATAAATATTTTATCCAGTCTTGGCGCCAGCGGTTTATCGGTTAACCGGATACAACCACTGGCAACATAGATTAATTTACTTTGCTGTCGACGGATTAAACCATAACCCGTTACACGCGAACCTGGATCTATACCCAGTATTACCATTATTTTGACTCAGGTACAAATGCCAGGATGGCAGCTTGATTAGAAGGTGACCAAACACGCTCTGCAGCAACAGATTTTTCTACCCATTCATAAGCAGAATGCTCGGTTAAAATGATAGGTGCCTGACTGCTTATTTGCACCACGAACACATATTCTGTATTCACAAACGCATCGGGCGGATAGCGGTATTGCCACTCAGGACGAATTTCGTACTGATTAATGTGCTGACAATCCACAATGTCACCAGACTCCGGTGACAATACAACGCCGGTTTCTTCAGCCACCTCACGGTAAGCCGTTCCGAGTGGGAGTTCCCCTTCTTCAATGGTACCGGTAACCGATTGCCAGAACTCCGCGTCATCATTACGCTGCATGATGAGTACCTGATTGTGCTCATTATAGAGCACAACCAGTACCGACTCGGGACGCTTATAAGCCATTACTCGGCGTCTTTCTTCACTGTGGCGATAGCCAAATCAGCCAGTTGCTGCGGATTAGCAGGACTTGGCGCGTCGGTTAGCGGGCAGGCAGCCGTGGTCGTTTTCGGGAACGCCATCACATCGCGGATAGACGTTGCACCGGTCATTAGCATAACCAGACGATCCAAACCAAAAGCTAAACCAGCATGGGGTGGCGCACCGTAGCGCAGCGCTTCCAGCAGGAAGCCAAACTTAAGCTCCGCTTCTTCTTTGTCGATACCCAGAATGCTAAAGACCGTCGACTGCATGGTCTGGTCGTGTATACGCACCGAACCACCCCCTAATTCAACCCCGTTCAGAACCATGTCGTAGGCATCAGACAGCGCTGTTGCCGGCGCTTTAGCCAGCTGCTCCGGAGATAAATCACGCGGTGCGGTAAACGGGTGATGCAGCGCGTGCAACGTACCATCAGCTTCTTCAAACATAGGAAAGTCAACCACCCAAAGCGGGCGCCACTCACCTTCCAGTAAGTCAAAGTCTTCACCCAGCTTCAGACGCAGTGCGCCCATGGCTTCGGTAACAACCGTTGCATTATCAGCGCCAAATAACAGAATATCGCCATCTTCAGCGCCGGTACGGGCAAGAATTTCGGAAACGATCTCAGCATTCAGGAATTTAAGGATTGGCGACTGCAATCCATCCAGGCCGTTGGCTTTTTCGTTAACTTTAACCCAGGCCAGGCCTTTCGCGCCGTAGATGCCAACAAACTTGGTGTACTCATCAATTTGCTTACGTGACAGCGATGCACCACCCGGTACACGGATAGCAGCAACACGACCTTTCGGATCGTTGGCCGGGCCACTGAACACTTTAAAGTCAACGTTGGCCAGCAGATCTGCTACATCGGTCAGTTCCAGCGGGTTACGTAAGTCCGGCTTGTCACTACCATAGCGCTTCATCGCTTCGGCGTAGGTCATTTGCGGGAAGTCGCCTAAGTCCACATTGAGCATTTGCTTAAACAAATCGCGGATCAACCCTTCGGTAATGGCCATTACACCATCGGCACCTAAGAAGGTAGTTTCGATATCGATTTGGGTAAATTCAGGCTGACGATCGGCACGTAAATCTTCGTCACGGAAGCACTTAACGATTTGATAGTAGCGGTCCATTCCAGACATCATCAGCAATTGCTTAAACAATTGTGGTGACTGCGGCAAAGCGAAGAATTCGCCTTTGTGGGTGCGGCTCGGCACCAAATAATCGCGAGCCCCTTCAGGTGTCGCTTTAGTCAGAATTGGCGTTTCGATATCCAGAAAACCTTCGCCTTCCAGATAACGGCGTACTGCTGCGGTCACCTTGGCGCGAAACTGCAGTTTATTGCTCATTACCGGGCGACGCAGATCAAGGTAACGGTATCGTAAACGCTGTTCCTCAGAGTTTTCCTGATTCCAGTCCAGTGGTAACACGGCTGACTTATTAAAGATTTCCAGGCCAGTACCCAGAATTTCCACTTCACCGGTGGACATTTGCTTATTGACCTGGCCTTCAGGGCGAGCGCGCACTGTGCCGGTCAACTTGATACAGAATTCGGCACGCAGCGTATTGGCCAGGGCCTGTACTTCCGGTAAATCAGGGTCAAAAACGACCTGTACTAAGCCTTCGCGGTCGCGCAGGTCGATAAAAATCAGGCCACCCAAGTCGCGGCGTTTGTTTACCCAGCCACACAGCGTGACTTCTTGTCCAATATAAGATGCGTTAATTTTCCCACAGTAATCTGTGCGCATGGTCTTCGACCCCTAATTACTTTGTTAGCTATTTTGTCGTTGCGTGAAGGTGCTGGCTCTACCGACTTGAATGTACCGATAATTACCCGATTATTCCTTTACCTGCTTTACCGGCATGAGGATAATGACCGCCAACGCGTCTGTTATGTTTTAAATTTAAGGCCGCATAGTATAAACAAATGCTACCCAAAGCCCAATGACAAATATCCACTCAACAAGCACATTAGGCCCTGTTTTTATCGGCCTGCCTTTATGGCAGCACAGTAGCTGGCCAAAACGCTGGTTTGCTAACCGATCCACAACCCAACTGGCCGACTATGCCCTGCAGTTAAACAGTATTGAGGGAAATACCACATTTTATCATTTACCGTCGACATCGACGGTAGATAACTGGGCAGCTGTCACACCGGCTAATTTTCGTTTCACTTTTAAGTTTCATAGCGACATAAGTCATAAAAACACTTTGCAGCACTGCGATAACATGGTGACTCAACAGCTTAATCTGCTGGCCAGATTAGAGCACCGGCTGGGCCAGCTTATGTTGCAACTACCGGCGGGGTTCGGGCCCGACCAATTACCGCGGCTTGAGGCGTTCCTGAAGCGCCTATCCCCGGCATTCACTTACGCGGCCGAAGTGCGCCACCAGGTATTCTTCGCTAAGGGCGAAGAAGAAAAAGCCCTCAACAGGCTGTTAATAGACCAGGGCGTAAACCGGGTGATTATGGATACCAGAGCGCTCTTTAAAGGCCCGGTGGATAATGATATTACCGCGGAAGTCCGGACTAAAAAGCCCCGCGTGTCGGTTAATGTGATTGTCACAGCAAACCAGCCTGTTATGCGTTTTGTGGGTAATAATAACAACGACGACAATGCCGCCTGTTTGCAACCTTGGATCGACAAATGTCAGCTATGGCGGCAACAGGGCAAATCCTGCTACCTGTTTTTTCATCGCCCGGACAATCAGCACGCGCCCTGGTTAGCTCAGCAATTTATTTCCAGCTATAACCAACGCTACCCACAAACCCCGTTACCGGCACTTAGCTTTGCCCCGCAACAGGACGATTTGCAGAGTCAGCTATTCTGAAAAGAGACTGGTGTATTAAGCTGACGAGCGTGAACTGCCTCGACGACGGGACGATTGTTTTTGGTTTTTAAGGCGAATATAGAAGTAACTCAGTACCGCTATGCCGGCCATCAGTAGCCCCACAATAACGATTAGTAGGTTATTAAACGTGGCTTCTTTACCGACCGCTTCTTTCTCGCTTTCGAGCGTTTGATTAAGCGACAGAATCTCCCTTTGAGTGCTGCGCTGCATTGCTGCAAAATCCTGGGAGATTTGATCCATAGTCAGGCTTAACACCCGGCTTCTTTCTGCGTCCATCCAGGCAATCAGCTCTTCATAAGCAGAAGTAATGCCCTGAATGTTGTTATTAGCGGCGGCAAGTCCCACCTGATTGAGCAAATGTTGGCGGGTAGTAAGATAAGAAAATAACGCGCCTTCATCATTTTCGAGGGTTACTGAGTCCTGCAGCGCTTTAGCAGCAGGCAGGTTGCCTGTCTCAATTAAATAGGTAATTTTATTCAGGGTATAAAGCTCAGGCGCTTTCAGTTGCGGGTGTTCACTCAGCCAGTCTTCAATTTTTTGATGCCAACGCGTTACCAGATCCATATTCTGTTGCTGAACATTGACATGCATTAGCCAGTAGCCCGCGATAAACTGACCGTTAATACTGCCCTTTTCCGCGCTCTCTTCCAGCAGTGTCAGAGCCACTTTCTCCATGTCTTGCCACTGGTTATCGGCGGCCATTATGGCCAGTAATTTATCCTGCAGGGCATTACCGGCTTCACCGCTCATGTCTTTTGAAAAATCGACCAGCTGACGCACTTTCTCAAGCGCCCGGTCAAACCATTGCATGGCGATTAATAAATCAATTTGCTGATTCACCACTTCACGCCAGGAAGCATAGTTACTCTGTGTCCAGAATGCCTCTTGCGCCTGATTAAAATATTCAAGCGCCGACATCACATTACCGGTTTGTATATCAGCCAGGCCAATATCAAACAGTATTTGTGCTTTATCTTCATCAGATAAACGGCGGGTTAGTAAGCCCAGCAACTCCTGCTTGCTCAATTCAACATCGTCCGGCGAGGCTATGGCCTGGTATCGGATCCTCGCGCGCAAAGTGAACGCCTGGGAACGGTAATCCTGGCGTCTAACGGCGGTGGTTAGCACTTCGTCCGCCATACTGCGGACCGGTTCAAAGTTTTCCTGCTGCGCCGTCACTAACAACTTGTAAGCCAGAATAGCATTTTCCGCTGCATCGGCATGCAATGCGTTGGCACTGGCCAGTAATTCGTTGATTTGGTCGATTTGTTGATTGGCGGGGGTATTTTTTGCCCGGATAATGTCATTTAACCGCGTAACAATCTGCGACTCATTCATCGCCTGGGCCTGAGCAGGGAGCCCAATAAACATGAAGATAAAGCTTGTTACAACAATCCAGATTCTAATACGTGGTTCCATCACTAGCGATCAAAAGTTAGTTATCGTCCAATATCGACACACTATCCCACGACTGACTCACTTTGCCAACCCAAAAATAGGCTCTGTTTACTATTTATTAACGACCTGATGGCGGGCCCGGAAAGCCGGGGAAAGCAATGTCCTCCGGCGTGACCAGATAATATTGGCCTAGCGGAAGTCGCCGGCGTCGAGGTTGTGCTTTTTCATCAGTTTGTGCATATCTGTGCGGTTTCGACCGGCGAGCTCGGCAGCACGGGTAACATTGCCATCGGTCATTTTAAGTAACTTAAACAGATACTTCTGTTCAAACGCATCACGCGCCTCAGTGAGTGTTGGCCAGCTTTGGCGGGTAGCCGATAACGCCTGCTCTACTAGGTGTAGGGGAACCACTGGTGTTTGCGTGAGTGCCACACATTGTTCCACAACGTTTACCAATTGCCTGACATTACCCGGCCAGTCACTTTTTACCAGTAATTGCATGGCATCTTCGGAAAACTGGGTCACTTTAACGCCATGGCGCTCAGCGCTTTGTTTTAAAAGACTACGGGCCAGCAGGGGGATATCTTCGCTACGTTGTTTAAGCGCCGGTAACTTGAGGTTAACCACGTTGAGGCGATAGAACAGGTCTTCCCGAAAGCTACCCTCTTCCATTTCTTTGTGTAAATCTTTATGCGTGGCTGAAATCACCCGCACATCGATATCAACCGATTTACTGCTGCCTACCGGCCGAATTTGACGCTCTTGCAGTGCACGTAATAACTTCACCTGCAATGTCATTGGCATATCGCCAATTTCATCGAGGAACAAAGTACCGCCGTGAGCTTCACGGAATAAGCCCTGATTCGCGGTAACGGCGCCTGTGAATGCCCCTTTAACATGGCCGAATAGTTCAGATTCGAGCAGGTTTTCCGGTAACGCACCACAGTTTATTGCAACAAACGGAAAGTCTGCACGGTCACTGGCACGATGAATAGCATTGGCCAGCAGCTCTTTACCTGTGCCACTGGCGCCGGTTACCAGCACACTGACTTCCCGCTTTGCAATACGGTAAGCCTGGTCCAGTACATGCAACATTTCCGGCGAACGGGTAATAATTTCCTTGCACCATTCGCCGGGCTCAGCCGCTTTGGAATGTTGCAATGCCCTGCCTAGCAGTTCTCTTAGCTTATCGTGATCAACCGGTTTGGTAAGAAAGCCAAAAACACCCCGCTGGGTGGCTTCAACCGCATCAGATATGGTGCCATGAGCCGTCATCAGGATCACCGGTATATCGGAACGAACGGCCATAATTTCTTCAAACAGACTTAAGCCATCCAGACCCGGCATCCGCAAATCACTTAGCACCAGATCGAAGGTACCGGTATTGATTTTCTTGAGTGCGGCCTGACCATCCTCAACGGCCGTTACCTGAAAGCCTTCGCTTTGCAGGCGAATGGTCATTAACCTTAACAGGCTTTGATCATCGTCGACCAAAAGAATATGTGATGGTTGCTCTGCATTAACACTCACTGCTGTGTCTCCTCTTCCTGACTCATCAGGTTTGATTCGATATTGAGTAATGCCTCAAGCTGGGCTTTTAACTCGCTAATTTGGTTTTCCTGAGCCTTGATGGTTTTATCCTGGCCGTTATTCATCTTGCTCAACAGGGTCACGGCTGATTCAAACTCAAGCATGTGTTCACTGGGCTTATGAATAATCGCACTCAACCGCTGCTGATTGGCTGTCGTTAGAGCAGGCAAAAGCTGCTCAAACCAGTGCTGGGCGCGCAATCTGGCTTTATAGGGGGTATTCACCGGCTGTGACAAAATGACTTTTTGTAATAACTGATCGGGGGTATCACCAAGCTGCTCAATCAGTGACTCGCGCTTCGGCCAGGTCATCTGTTCAACTTGTGCCCAATAATCGAGCCAGAAGCCTATTTCACAACGCGCGGGATCTAACCGCCCGCTTGACTGAAACACGCAGTCGTCGGATATCGATTCTACCGCGGCCTGGTGGCTTTCTGGCTGTATTTGCCCTTCCTTTTCCGGCGTTAATGAACATCCGGTCAAAATCAAAGCTGCACTCATGGCAGCATATTTTTTCATTGTTATTGGTCTTCCTGCTGAGGGATCACCACCCGAAAACAGACCTCGGCGTAATCCACGTCAATCACCTTTACTTCTCCGTGCATGATCCTTGCGCAATCTGCCACAATGGATAATCCCAGTCCGGTGCCAATCACGTTATCGTTACGGGCACCATCCCCTCGCACAAAGGGTTCAAATAAGTTGCTAATTTTCTCCGGCGGTATCTTATTACCATGATTGGCCACATCGATTAGTGCCGCATCATCCTCCACCGAGACCCGAATATAAATGGTTTTATTCAGCGCGCCATGGGCTACGGCGTTTGACAATAAATTGTCGAATATACGCCTAAGCAACTCTGCATCAGCGCTGATATTACCGGCTTCAATGGTCACCGACAATTGATGGTTTTGTAAGGCCAATTGATAATCTTCGATGCACTGTCCGACCATTTGTTCCACGTCAACCTGAGTAAAACTGGCCTGCGCCTGTTGCAACAGAATATTGTAGTCCAGCAGTTTTTCAATCAGCGTGTTCAAACGCGATGTACTGCTGGCTAACAGACTCATGACTTCCTGCTGAGGCTCTGACAAAGCGCCAACTGTCCCATCAGTGAGTAAGGCACATCCCTCCTTTATACTGGCTAAAGGGGTTTTTAATTCGTGCGCCGCATGCCGCAGCAGTGCCGTACGAATATGTTCTAATTGTGCCAGCCGTTCGCCGAGCCAGTGAAGATCTTTTTCAACACCCACCAGTTCTTTGGGGGCCCGCGTGGATAAAGGGGGTAACCGACCCTGCTGCCTGGCGAGCATACGGATGATCAATTTGAGCTTACGCACCGGATTAATCACCAACTGACTACCCAGCAATATAAGCACTAGTGATACCGACACTAACAGCGCACTTAGCCATGACTGTTTGGCCTGCATATCTGCCACATCCTGACGTTGCAACATTAGTCGCGCCTCAATGGCATCATCCACGCTTTCATGGACATGAACCAGCGCGGTTCTCAAGCGCCCTAAGCCCGGTACTAAATCAGCTTCACTGGTAAACGCGGCAAACGCTTTGAGTTCGGCCAACACGGTTTCTACCGACTCACATCCTTCCACGCTGACCTGAGCATAACAAAGGGCGGCGTATCGCTCATCGAAGCGCGCCAGGGCATTATTCACCAACCCTTCGGCCACATCATTCTTGAGCACCTGAAATTGACGCAGGGAGCGCTCCAATACCACACTGGCACTCTCAAGCTGTTGCACTTTAGAGACGATACCGGCTATTTGCTGGGTTTCATCAATCGTCATCCGACTGACCCGGGTCAGGTCGCTATGACTTTGCCACAGCAATGCTGCCAGGGGGATGAGGGCAACCAAAAAGCTGCCAATAATAAGCTGACGAAAGGAGCCTAAACGCAAGAGCGAACCACTATCTATTAAACGTGACGCAAGCATCGCATAGCGTTGAGAATTCGACAACGTGTTAACGCCTATTTGGCTATTTCAACGGACTAAATCGCTCTGTAAAGCCGATTTAAACCGACAAAGACAACACTTCACGGCCATAATCTGAGCTAATCAGCTCCGCTTCGCTTATTTTGCCGTCTTCGTTAATGTCGATATCGCCAAACTCACGCAGTAAATCGGTATTCTTTACCGCTTCACGCAAGGTGATAAACCCATCATCATCAGAATCCATTTTCTCCATGAATTCCTGACTGGTTGGGATCGCTGCTGCTGAAAAGGTGGTTACTGCTGCTAATGCCAGAATTAAAGTACGCATGGCTGTCTCCGCTTTTTGTCTTTATTAGTTGCTTCAACTCAATAGAGCAGGACCCGTGCCATACTGGAATATTTTAATAATATCAAATACTTAAACAAAAATATGAGTTTACCGAATGGCTATACACCGTTATTATGTTGCAATTAAGCAACAGCTTATGGCAATTAAATCCAACTCGATAGCGGCTTCAGAGTGTTCGGTCTACGGTAAACCTTAGCTTTGCAATATAGGCTTCAAACATCACAAGAAATAAAGGCTCGGATAAACTTGTGAAAAGCCGAGGCTTGGATTATTTTTAGTTCATTAGTTTGTTTGGTCATTGACGATGTGGTTTAAAAAGCATTTATCTCCTGTCTTGTGTCTGATTTGCGCTTATACTTTGCTCTCCCCCGCTACAAGTCAGGCAAATATGGAGTCTGATTCTGCGTTTAAATTGTCTGGTTTCGGCCGTATCATTGGTGGTTATCTGGATACCGATGACGCCGCCTATCTGGATTATACTGACGAAGCAAAATTTGACAGTCAGTCACTGGCCGCGCTGCAGGCCGATTGGCAAGCCACTGACAAGTTGAGCATCACCACGCAACTGCTGGCTCACAGTAACTCAGACAGAGAGTCCGGGATTGAATGGCTCTACCTTACCTACCAGGCGAATGACAACTGGCAGTTTCGTGCAGGTAAACAACGCACACCTTTTTTCCACTATTCAGATGTGCGGAATGTGGGCTTTGCTTATCACTGGATTAACCCGCCTCAGCAACTATATAACGGCGTTCTGTTTCCCACCTACAAAGGCATAAACGTTAATTACCGGTTTGGTAACGAAGACATTCAGGCATCCATTGAAGCGTACTGGGGTAGCTTTAATGGCGCTTACGAGATTGCTGAAGTCGAAGTTAAACCCGATGTAAAAGACCTGCATGGATTTATTGGGCGCATACGTAAACAGAACATTCAGTTTACCCTGGCTTTCCATCGGGGCGACATTGATATCACCTTACAGGACCTCTCAGATTTCAGAACCATCCTGCGCTCAGCCGGCTACACGGTTGCCGCAGATTCGTTGTCAACAGTAGGCAAGGTGGAAGTGTTAACTGCCGGCATGTCTTACCACAGTTTTGACTATTTTGTCGAAGCTGAAGTGATGAAATTGGTGGGCGAGCCAACGCCCTTCCCTGATACATTAAGCGCCTACCTGACAACCGGTATTTATAGTCCACCAATGACCTACCACGTAACGGTAGCCACGTCATCGATGTCATATTCGGCGCCAGTTAATGAGATCCCGCTGGGGCTCGCACCAGAATTAGACCTGTTATCTGTTACCTATGATTCAATTTACGCCCAGCTTCCACGGGATTCATTAAACAGTCTGGCAGTGGGAATGCGCTACGACATCAATGCAAACTTTGCCATTAAAGGCGACGTTTCCTTGTTGCGCGGGCAAGGCCAGCAACGAGCCTTTTTTGAAGTCAAAAATGCCAACTTCGACAATTCTGCCACGCTTTACCAGGTGGCTTTGGAGTGGGTATTCTGATGAAACGCCTGCTGCTTATAACCTGTCTGCTGCTTAATAGCGCAGCAACCCTTGCGAAAAGTAATGATCACGTGATGGTAGTGACCCATCGGGACTCATCGATAGACAGCATCAGTAAATCACAGCTGAGAAACCTGTTTATGGGGAATCTTGCGCTGCCAGGCGTCACCCCGATAGCCTTATCTCCTGGTGAAGTAGCCCGTTCGATTTTTAATGTCAGGGTCATCGGTCTCACCGAATCGCGTATTCAGGCCTATTGGGCGCAGATGCGCTTCAGTGGACGTCAGCAACGCCCTGAAACGGCCGACACCATAGATGAATTAATATTAATGATAGAGTCAACAACCAATACCATTGGCTACCTGCCGGAAAATGCTACGCTACCAGATGATGTTAAAGTGATATACCGCAGTTCGGAACAGTAATCAGCCAGCCTGACGCTGGTAATCGGGTTGGTTTTTGATATCCGCTAATGGTCGCGGCTTACTAAACAGGTATCCTTGTACCGTGTCGCAGCCTAACGCTTTGAGATATTCCCATTGTGAAACGGTTTCCACACCTTCAGCACAAATCTTCAGTGACAGCCGACGGGCCAAATCAATGATCGAAATCGTCACCAAACGGCTACGTTCAGAGGTATCCAGCTCCATCACGAACTGACGGTCAATTTTGAGGGTATCTATCGTAATCTGGGTCAGATAACTTAGCGAAGAGTAGCCGGTACCAAAGTCATCCAGCGCGATGGTACAGCCAAGGTTATGCAGGCGTTTGAATAACGACTCACTGCTGGCAAAGTTATCCAGGTAGGCCGATTCCGTTACTTCAAACTCCACATTTTCCGGATTAACCGAGTGCGTCTGAAATGCGTTGTAAATCCAGTCGAACAGCTCGCTGTGCCGTAAGTCATGCACGGAAAGGTTAATCGCCAGACGAATTTTAGGCGAATAAATGCTGGTCAGTTCGGCCAGCTCCTTACTGGCCTGATTCAATACCCACTGAGTAATTGAGGTAATTTTACCCGCTTGTTCAGCGACCAGAATAAATTCCGACGGCATAACCGGCCCAAGTTCAGGATGGTGCCAGCGAATTAACGCCTCCAGAGAATCTATCTCGCCGTTAAGATTAATTTTGGGCTGGTAATACAAGCTAAACTGATTTTCTTCTATTGCCGCCTCGATGCTGTTAGCGATTAATATTTTACGTTTGTGCGACTCCGACATTTCCGGACTAAAGATGGTATATACCCCCCGTCCCCGGGCTTTGGAGCGATACATGGCAAGGTCAGCATTGCTCACTAACTGGCTCAGATCGTAACCGGCTTCACGGGCTTTCGCCACGCCGATACTGACCCCGACTCTCAGTGACAGCCCTTTCAGCTTAAAGGGTTCGACGAATGCCGACAGCACCCGTTCAGACACGCTGGCCATATTCAGTTCAGTGACATCGCGGTCTGGTATTATCAGAAATTCATCGCCGCCAAGCCGGGCTAAAATATCACCTTCGCGTAAGATGGCTTTAACCCGCTCTGCCACCTCGATTAATATCATATCACCGGTTTCATGACCCAGAGAGTCGTTAATCCCCTTAAAACCGTCAAGATCGAAAAACATCAGGATAATATCACTGTTAGCCCGTTTAGCCCGGGACAGCTCAATCCTGATGGTATCCATCACAAACTGCCTGTTGGGCAAACCGGTCAGGCTGTCAAAATTGGCCAGCCGGGTCATCGTGACCTGCTGCTCCATCAACGTTTGGGTTTGCTGCTGGTTAATCGATAACTCGTCTTCAATGGTCGCCATAAGACGGTTGATATGTTCACCAAGGCGCTTAATTTCAGACGTCCCCTGAACATCATGACGGGATGTGTAATCCTTGGTATCGACAACCATTTGGGTAAAACGTGATAATAACTCCAGCGGTTTAAAGGCGCGCCGCAACATTATCCAGGAGAGAAAAATGGTAGCGGTCAGGAGAAGAATTACCCAGGGAGTGGTTCTGAAAATCAAAGAGCGTCGGCTATCCGCCAGACTGGTGTTTAAGTCGTTAACGATTAACAGATATCCGACCGGGAAGGCCTGTTCACCGATCCGCTCGAGGCTAATAAGTTTACCTTGCTCGATATTAATGCCCAGTTCGTAAATCAGTGGGTCGATAGGCGGATCGAGTAACGTTTTTTCAGTGCGGCGAGCCCCTCGGCCTACATAATGCTCGACCTGGTTAAAATCGTTATCGTAGATTGTGGCATTTATCACGTTGTTGTAAGGCTCCAGCCGCAACAACACAATACTCAGCGCAAAGCTGTCCCGTTCAGTCTGCTCCATAAAGGGCACTAAATCATTAGCCATATTCCGGGTTAACGCAAACAGGTTATTCTTCTGCGATTCGAGAAACAGCTTTTCATGTTCAGCAACAGCGAGCCATAGCACCCATGTTGATGATGTCATCACAACGATGCTCAATATCACGGCCATTGCCGTTCGGATACTACTGAACATTATAAGGTTTATCTCATCGTTATCTTATTGCGTGGATTGCGCTTCCAGCTTCGCCTTAATGAAACGGCTGTGAGGTATATAGAGCAAGTCGGCAATCTTACGTATTATATATTCTTCGTCCGGGCTCAGCGTTGCATCTGCGTAAGCAATCTGCCACAACCCTCTCATCACCCGCTCCTTGTGTTCAGCACTCATTCCATCATTCAATGCTTTGGTAAACTGAACTAAATCTACCGCTTCTTCTGAACGCTTTTCACCAACGCTGACAATATTTGTTATCTCTTCTTCAGTCAGATCAAAGTTTTCGCGGATTAACTGTGTAAGTGTAGCCAATTCTCGGTCATCAGACAGGCTGTCTGCTCTGACCACTTCACTCAGTAGCGCCGCGGTGGCAATTTCCAGTTGATGCGGACTCTGGCTGTCGCCTGGTGAATCTTTAAACAGATTCAGGATGGATTTCAACATGCTTTACTCCACTTTGCTATTGTCCATTAGTTTCAATAATTGGACCGCGCCTCACACCAGGAAATCTATCGTTAATCTTACAATTTGTAACACTGAACCTATTCTGGAATATCGGTATCATCTACGGTTGGCATCAGGGACATGATGATCTTAATCTGTTTACCTGAGTCGGAAATCTGCAAGGACTCACATAACTCTCTGATTAATACAAATCCCCTTCCGAAGGTCTGATCCTCGGAGCTTTGCAGCACAGAAACATCAAACCCTGGCCCACTGTCCTGCATACAAATTTCCAGCACGTTGTCTGGCATCAGTCGCTGAACGGTGATCCAAATGTCGCCTTGCTGCAGGTTTTCAATGCCTTCCCGGCGGCGTTCATAATATTCAATGAATCCTTCCGGTTCGGCTTTCAGATCAGACGATAAGCCCAGAATGCCATGTTCTATGGCGTTGTTGGTGAGCTCCGTTATCACGGTAAAAAGTTCTGAACGTATAGCCGCTAAGCCCGGAATGCTGTTTACGATAGCCACCACCTGATCGATCACATAAACATCTTTAATATGCTCTGCGGTTAAGTGAAAAGACAAATTAAAAGGCACTGGTTTTGCCAGCAGCTCCGGCGGCTTAAACTGGAAAGGACGACACTGAAAAAGCGCAATGGTGATATCATCATCAGCGGCTTCTCCCGCACGATATAACTCGGCCTTATCGACCAGTAATTGTGCACTGACCTGCTGATTCATCGTGAACCACTTTTCCACTCCCTCTTCGCCAAGCATGCCTAACTCTTTATGATGACTTTCCATCAGGCCGTCGGTGTAGAGTAGTAGAGTATCGCCCCACTCGGTTTCGAAGTATTGTGTTTGATTATCAAACTCATGCTCTTCGAGGATACCCAGTGGCATATGTTGCGGGTCAATAAGCAGGCGAATCTGTTGCTCAGGGGTTTTCACCGCCAGTCTTGGTAAGCCGCCACTCCACACCGTAAAGTTTTTACCATTAGCGTTAATCTCCAGAATGCTTGCGACGCAAAACATATCGGCGGGTAACAAATTTACCAGCAAGCGGTTAATCCTGCTGGCCATTTCACCCACCGCAAGGCCCTTTAGGGTCATAGCGGTAAATAGCTGGGCTACCGGAATAGCGCCAATCGCCGACGCCAGGCCATGACCGGTGAAATCGCCGATAAACACATAAACCCCGCCGGAAGGACTTTGTTCGCACAAAAACAGATCGCCGTTAAATTGCGCTTCAGGCTGGGTGTAAAAATCGAAATAATCGACCGCTATCGAATTCTGACCAATAGCATTATCGAAAATATGCTCAACAATGCGATGGTTTCTTTCAACCTCCAGTTGAAAATACGTCAGAGAGCGGTTTTTATCCTGAATTTCCAGGCTCAGTTGCCGGGTTCGCTCGTGTGCTTTTAACTTGGCATGCAGAATGATTTTTTCAAAGGGTTTGGAGATAAAGTCATCTCCGCCACTTGCCAGACACCTGACCAGGCTTTGTTCATCGTCGAGACTGGTGATAAACAATATCGGTAAATAACAATCCGGTGATGATGCTTTAATGTGCGGTGCAGCCTCGGTACCGGACATTCCCGGCATTATCACATCAAGCAACACAATATCCGGTTTATGACGACAGGCTAACTCCACCGCTTCCAGGCCATTTCCCGCTTCTATAAAATCACTGTAGCCAGCCTCACTGAGCATTTCCCGCAACATAATGCGGTTGATTTCTTCATCATCAACAATCAGGATTTTTACCATGCAGAAGGGTTCGCCTGTGGCTATTGAATATCGAATTTTTTATTAAATCGCGAAATTTGCAGGATCCGGGCAATTTGAGGCCGGGTATTAAGAATACGGTAGGTGAGCTGACGGTCTGCCAGTACTTTCTGCATGTTAAGCAGCATCCCCAGAGCAGAGCTGTCCATATATTGTGTGGCCGATAAATCAATATCAATTTGTTTTACTTTGGGGTCCAGATCTTCATACGTGTTACGAAAATCAGTCACCAGCGAAAAGTCGAACCTTTCGCCAATTTGAATAGTGAAGGTCGAATCATTGACAACTTCAGTTTTTATACTCATTTGTGCTCCCACTCACAACTGGCGTTTGCTACTATTAATACTAGCAACGCATTAATTTATCCACTACAGAATAAGTTGTTATAACCACTTCGGCTTATTTGATTGTAGTCCAGTTTTAAAGAGTTACAGCAAAGTATGCAAAATTCGAGACTCGTTTACAGTACTGATGGCGGAAAAGTTGATCTGTCCCGGGAATCTAATGATACCCGCTCGGTAAATAAAGATGGCATCGCCCGTATACAACGGGAAACTAAAGGTCGCAAAGGCAAGGGGGTATCTATTGTTACCGGGCTTGACCAAAGCGCTGATGATCTAAAAGCGCTGTGTACCGTGCTAAAGAAAAAGTGTGGCTGTGGCGGTGCGGTAAAAGCCGGCACCATAGAGCTGCAAACCGACGACCGCAGCAAAATTCAGCAGTTACTTGAACAACAGGGTATAAAGTCCAAAGTAGCCGGTGGTTAGTATAAGCCTCATACTCAACAGAATAACAATTAGAATAAACAACTAAGAGAAATTGAATGGAAAAGTTATCAATCTCAGACCTGAATATCGTGTTGGTCGAACCTTCTGATACCCAGCGTAAGATTATTTCCGGCATGCTCACCAAAGAAAATGTGAAGCAAATCGACTCGGCAGCCAATATCGCTGAGGCCCGAAAGCTGGTAGACCTTCACGGTGCCGACCTGATTGTCAGCGCTATGTACTTTGAAGACGGCACGGCGCTGGATTTACTGAAGTTTACTAAAGAACATCCGTCGTTTAAGCATATTCCGTTTATGCTGGTTTCCAGTGAATCACGCACCAGTAAGCTTGAAGAGTTTAAACAAGCCGGTGTCGCTGCTATTTTGCCTAAACCCTTTGAAACCATTCATTTGCACAGGGCGCTGAATGCCAGTTTGGATTTACTGAATACCGACGAACTGGAACTCGACCTGTTTGATGTACACGAAGTGCGTGTGTTGCTGGTAGATGACAGCAAACTGGCCAGAAATCATATCCGCCGCGTCCTGGAAGGGATGGGACTGCAAAAAATTAAAGAAGCCGAAAACGGTGCGATGGCGCTAACATTAATTAAAGACGAGTCCTTTGATTTGGTGGTCACCGATTACAACATGCCGGAAATGGACGGCCGTGAGCTGTCGGAGTTTATCCGCTTCAATCCGGAAACCTCACATATTCCGATTATTATGGTCACGTCAGAGGCGGCTAACAGCGTTCATATGGCAAACATTCAGCAAACCGGTGTGAATGCGCTATGTGATAAACCCTTTGAACCGGCTGAAGTCAGAACCATGTTGGCGGCATTGTTGAGTGACTAATAATGTCAAGTACACACCAGCAATAATGTCGACTCTGGCGTAAAAATGAGTTGACAGCGAGGCACTGGCGAAATAAAGTACCCGTATGAAATTATGTAATCTAAATATCATCGCTCGCTTCTTCGTGTTTATTACCTTCATCTGAGGGAGGATACGTAGCGCGTGCGAATAAACCTCCCTACGGGAGGTTTTTTTTTGCCTGAAGTGTTAAGAGAGAATGTATGTCTGCCCCTGAATTAGATCAAATTAGAGAGCGCATTACTGCGCTGGATACCGAGCTACTCAGCCTGTTATCTGAACGTCGTGGCCTGACCAATCAGGTTGCTGAAACGAAAATTAAGCACCATATTCCGGTCCGCGATCAGGCCCGCGAAGAGCAGTTGCTCATTCGGCTGATTAAAGAAGGCCAGCAAAGGGGTCTCGATGCTCACTACATCACGCAAATTTTTCACGTGATTATTGAAGACTCGGTGTTAAACCAGCAAGCAATGCTCGCTGAACGCGCCAACCCAGGCAGTGCCCTGCCCCTCAATCGCGTAGCATTTTTAGGCGATCGAGGATCATACAGCTATCTGGCGACTCAGAAATATTTTTCCCGCCGCCCGGGCGATTTGCTGGAGCTTGGCTGTCAGAGTTTCCGTGAAGTGGTGGGTAAAGTTGAAAGTAACGAAGCAGATTACGCCGTACTACCGGTCGAAAACACCACTTCGGGCAGTATTAACGAAGTCTACGACCAGTTACAAAATACTGAACTAAGCATTATTGGCGAACTGACTCATGCCATTAAACATTCGTTGCTGGTAGCCAAAGAAACGACGCTGGCAAACATTAAAACCCTTTATGCGCACCCGCAGGTTTTCACCCAGTGCAGCCACTTCCTGGCAGAGTTGGGTAACGTAGAAGTAAAAACTATGGATGCCACGTCTTCGGCCATGCTGAAAGTCAGTGAACTGAACCGTGATGACGTAGCCGCCATAGGCAGTGAAGCCGGTGGTAACCTGTATGGGTTGTTTGCGATTAAATCTAACCTGGCTAACCAGAAAGAAAATCACAGTCGCTTCATCGTCGTGGCCAAACAACCAGTGGTTGTGCCATTGCAGGTACCGGCCAAAACGACCTTTGTTATGTCAACGGTGCAAAAACCCGGCGCGCTGGTAGAGGCCCTGATGGTACTCAAAGAAAACAACATCAATATGACCAAGCTGGAATCCCGTCCGATCCCGGGCAATCCCTGGGAAGAGTTGTTTTATATTGACGTGGAAGGGAATACTCAGGATGGCCCGGTGCAAAGCGCATTAATTGAGCTTAAGCGCATTACCCGTTATCTGAAAGTATTGGGTTGCTACCCCAGTGAAGAAATTAACCCCACTAAGGTTGCCGCCTCCAAGGCGCTGACAGCCGGCTAACGTCTTTCATTAACCAAGCACTCTGCTCCAGCAGAGTGCTCTGATTAATGTCTGATTACACTTTAAAGCGCGACACCATGGTGCGGGTATGACTGGCAATACTGGCCAGTTCCAGTGACGCACTGCTGATTTGCGCCGCACCGCTGCGTACTTCCGTAGACAAAGCATTGACCTTACTAACACTGCCAAGCACCATACGCGAGGTCTGGTCCTGCTCTTCTGTGGCCTGGGCAACAAGATCGGCCATTTCCTGCACCTGTTCTATCGTTGTGCTTAACTCCTTCATGGCTTTGGTCACCAGCTCTACAAGGTGAATACCGCCACTGGCTGCGGCTTCGGCTTTTTCCATCGCCTGCACCGACTTCACCGATGAAAGATTCATTTTCTCTACCAGGCGGCCGATCTCCACGGTGCTTTCCTGAGAACGGTTGGCCAGCGCGCGAACTTCATCGGCCACCACTGAGAAGCCCCTGCCAGCTTCGCCAGCCCGCGCGGCCTCAATAGCAGCGTTAAGCGCCAGCAGGTTGGTCTGGTCGGCAATGCTGGTGATCACATTAAGTAAATCTGTAATCTGACCCACTTCATCTTTCAACGAGCTAATAACGTGGGAGGAGTCTTTGATAAGCTTCACTAACAGCTGAATATTATCGGCTACATAATCCGCTCGCTCCTGGTTTTCCGTCAGGCTGGACGTGGCCTGTACGCCGTGGTCGCGGCTTTTAGCCGTTGACTTGGCCACTTCGCCTACCGAAGTGGATAACTGTGAAATAGCCTCATCCACCAGCTCGGTTTGCTTAACCTGGTCCACCGCATTTTGCTCTGATTGCTGCGTTACGGCGCTCAATTCTTCAGCCGCCGAGGCCAGTGAATCAGCATCGTCTTTGACCTGCGCAACAATAGTGCGGATCTGGCCGATAAAATGATTAAACGGCTCAATGATCCGGTTAATCTCAGGAATATTGGATTTGTCCAGTACGATGGTTAAATCCCCTTCACCAGAGGCTAAAGCTGCGCAGGTGTCCCCCACTTTATTGAGCGGTTTCACCAGGCGTCCTGCTAGCCAGATGGCCAGCACCGCTGCCAAACCAGCAATCATTATCACCGCAAACACCGTTCCGCTAATTAATTTATTGCGCAGTGAAACGGCTGGCAGCAGAGCCTCTTCAACATCAATCTCTGCTAGCAGAGCATAACTGTATTCGCCAATGTTAACCGTAGAGTAGTAAGAAAAGACTTCAACACCACGGTAATCGCTGATCCTGTCGAAGCCTGACTCTCCAGCGAGCGCTTTGTTCACAACCGGTGTTGTGACAGGCTGAATCCCCACGGTGGTACCAGACTGTTTTACCTGTTGCGCTACTTGAGGCAGGCTGGTTTTCAGCGCAGCGAAATAACCTTCAGGGTCTTCCAGAAAGAAACGGCTTTCGGTGACCAGCGTACTTTGCTTTGACACAATGTAAGTTTCACCCGATGTGCCAAGACCGGCGCTCTGCCAGGTTTCGCCATGTGTCATGATATGACTGATAACATCCAGAGGAATTTGATAAATCAGCACCGCAATGGTCTTGCCGCCCGCATCCACGACAGGCGATGAAACAAACCCCGCCATCGCATCGTATGAGGGTAAGTAACTGTCTAGACTACTGTGCTTGACGCTATCTGCTGAGTTAGCCTGAAGCGCCTTTTGAAACGCGTTACCAATTCCGGTGTCCGCGTACGGCCCGGTTTTCACGCTGGTTGCAAAGTCGAGCTCTTTATACACCGAGTAAACGATGTTACCGGTTTGCGCGTCAGCGATAAAAATATCGTAGTAGCCAAATTCCTTCAGAAAGGTTCTGAAATAATCGTGGTACTGCTCGTGCAGCTTCGCATAATCGGTGGTATTACCGAGGTTGTACAAACTGTCTTTTTCACCAATCGGAAATGAGGAACCAGCAATAAAATCATACTGTAACGTTTTGGCGGTAACGGGCAATGACTCCACCAGCGATAACGGACGCGGTAACACCTGGTTATTACGTTGCTCATAAAGTCCGGCAAAGTCTTCACTATAATAAGCATTGAGTTTAGCCAGCTGTGCCGGGGTTAATGACCCACGCTGAGCACTGTATTGATTATAAGCGCTGATAAACGCGCTGGCGGCAGCCTCTACCTGAGATTCCGAAGACATTATCCGAACCTGGCTGTCTACGGTGTCGATGTAACGCCTGATAGCTTCGCTGGTCTGGCGATTTTCAATACTGAGCTTTTCTTCAGCAACAGTTGTTAGTGCCTGCTGTGATTCACTGACTCCAAGTTGAAGCGCGACAACGGCCATAATGAGGATACCGGCAACTACCAGCGGAATAATACTCAGTAATAAACGTAACTTTAGGGTCATGGCGAACACATCCACTTAAACAATTATTCAGTGCTTTATAATCTTTCGCCGGCCAGAGTGCTGCTGCTACGCTGCCTGTAATCAGGTTCTCAGCATTTGGTCATCATCCGCTTTAAGCAAAAGGCGTTTACTATCTATCAGGCAAGTTTTTGCGTAATCACCGAACCATTCACCAATGTCGTTAAACTGGCGGATAAATTCGGCTTTGTCTCCTGAATCCAAAACGGATAAAGCTTCCCCAAAACGTTGGTGGAAACGTTTCAATAATAAGAAGTTTTCAGGATTATTAAAAATAATATCGGCATAAAGTTGGGGAGATTGAGCAAAAAGTCGTCCAACCATTGCCAGTTCCAGCCGATAAATCGGTGAACTCAGTTGTGTTAGCAAATTAAGATTCGGGTTTTCACCGGCTAAATGGGCACCATAAACAAAGGTATTGAAGTGGCGCATAACCTGAATGAAGGCCATGGCTTTATCGTGTTCCTGCGCCGACACTTCAAACAGCGTCGCCCCCCAGGTTTGCATTTGCTCCAGTAACCAACCGTAATGCGAGACTCCCCGTCCGTGACACACCACCACAACCTGCTTAATCATGCCCGGCGCGTCTGGCCCAAACATTGGGTGCAGCCCCACAACCGGCCCCTTGTGAGCCTCCATCATGGCATCCAGCGGTTTATGCTTAATACTGGTGATGTCGGCAAGAATACAGTCGTCAGGTAAACCCTTGAGTTTAGCGACTACATCGACAGTGAGATTAATGGGTACCGATACCAACACCAGGCTGGCTTGTGCAAACAGACTGTCGGCCCGGCTCCAGTCTTCTTTTTCGAGTATTTCCACGTGGTAACCACTGCGCTCAAACAGCCCGACAAACACTTTACCCAGTGCCCCGGCGCCACCGATAATGACGACTTGTTTGATCCCCGGATTAATACAACGATAGCGATTATTTTGAATATGGTAGGATTCGCGCATAATACGGCGCATAAGATCTTCAACCAGAGATCCGGACACACCATGACTGGCGGCCTGTTCCTGGCGCTTCTCCAGCATTTGCGCTTCGCGTTCCGGCACATAAATTGGCATGCCGGTTTTCGCTTTCACTTCACCCACCTTACTGGTGAGCGCCGCTCGTTTTGCGAGAAGTTCGATGAGCTGGGTATCCAGCTCATCAATGCCATGACGTAATTCACTCAGTTGCTGAGCAAACTGTTCCTGGTCGTTTTGTGACATAGATTAGGCTAATTCCGTACGCTTATTTTGACGCAATGGTAGCACAGTAATCAATTTGTCACGCATCTGATCTAACAGGCTTTCCGTGGTTTCCCAGTCAATACAGCCGTCGGTAATCGATACGCCGTATTCCAGATCTTTAAAATCCACGCCGTCAGATTTCTGGTTACCTTCTTTCAGATGGCTTTCCAGCATGATACCGATGATTGACTGATTTCCCTCAAGGATCTGGTTTACCACATTCTTAGCCACCAGCGGCTGGCGACGATAATCCTTGTTAGAGTTTGCATGGGAGCAATCCACTACCAAGCCCGCGGTAAGGCCGGCTTTATCCATCCATTCCTCGCATTCAGAAACACAAACCGAATCGTAGTTAGGTTGCTTACCGCCGCGCAGAATAATGTGACCATCAGGGTTGCCGGCAGTTTCGATAACACTCACCTGCCCCTGTTTGTTGATCCCCATAAAACGATGAGAAGAGGCAGCTGAACGTAATGCGTTCACGGCAATATCGAGGCTACCATCCGTGCCATTTTTAAAGCCCACCGGCATCGATAACCCACTGGCCATTTCACGGTGAGTTTGCGACTCAGACGTGCGCGCACCAATGGCACTCCAACTGAACAGTTCAGCCAGATATTGCGGACTGATTGGATCCAGCGCCTCAGTAGCCACAGGTAACTCCAGTTCGGCCAGCCAGATAAGCAATTCACGGGCTTTGCGCAAACCGGTTTCGATATCAAAAGTATCGTTAATATGCGGGTCGTTAATCAGCCCTTTCCAGCCGGTAGTCGTTCTGGGTTTCTCAAAATATACCCGCATCACGATATACAGGGTGTCTTTATAACACTCATGAAGTTCTTTCAGGCGCAGCGCATAATCTTTCGCCGCTTCAATATCGTGAATAGAGCACGGGCCGCATACAACCAGTAAGCGATGATCACGACGGTGAATAATGTCAGAAATGATCTGACGGGATTGTCTGATAACGTCCAGTGCCCGTTCTGAGGCAGGAAGTTCCGCCGCCAGCGCGTCTGGCGTTACCAGTACCTTTTCTGCGCTAACGTGAATATTGTTAATAGTGTCCTTAATCATAGGGTCGCTCTTATTTGGTGAAAAGTCATTTCAGTGCCGCTTCAACAGGGCATCAGCCTTGTTATTAATTAAAGCAGAGCCAGGCAAAAAATACAGATGTACACTTATATTTACAATGAAATATTACTACATTGTTTTCAGGCGTTGACTTTTTACCAAGATTCTATAAGCGAAGCAAGTGAAAGTTCCAATTTTATACTTATTTGTAACGAACTGTTACCAGAGCTCATGTGGCGAATTTATTGGGTTGTATGAGAACACAGACACCACTAAAGTAGCATTCCGATGTCTGAGAATCTTATCCAGGACACAATAAAAATGAGCGAAGACAGATGATTACACTCAAGGATATTCGTAAGAGTTTT
>NZ_CAJXQY010000047.1 GCF_913058315.1 uncultured Alteromonas sp.
TCTTTGTCTTTTCATTGAACACCTCGTTATTAAGTGTAATGCTACCACTTAAAATGGTGTTCGGGTTTAGTCTGCCACTACACTGTTTTTCTTTGTTCGAAAAGTTATGCAACCCTCATCACTCACGAGAGTTATTCGCGAGACTCTAACGATATTGTGATAAGAGGAGGGGGGCTGGAGTGGCTTATGTGGAACCAAACTTATGGATTATCCGCACACGAAGCGGTGGCAAGATACGAATCTAACGGTTGGTCGATAGCAACAAACTCTCAAATGGCAAACCTATTTAACTCTTTTAAGCTCGGTGAAACAGGTTTTCCTCTACCGTACCCACGCTCTCCCTTTGTTTCAGATGAAAATGCAGATCAGTTGATTGGTCCTCATGGGGATTCACAAGATGCAAATAACTCAGCGGCAATTGCATTTATCAAACTGTTCAGTGATCAAGAATTAGATTTTCAAGCGGGAGTAGAACAAATTCATGCTCATGCTTATTTTGGAGATGATGAAGATAATGATAATAAAATAAATAGAGCTTCTGTAAATCATGATCATTTTCCTGATTTTGGCTTTATTGTAAGTGATATTGGTCTTTCTAGTGACAATTTTGGCTACACTGAGGCGCTTCTGTTATCTACGGGAACGGCACTAGTTAGAAACATAAATGAAGTTAATAGTCCAAATAGTTTATTCTTACTAATTATGGGAATGTTCTTATTAGTAAGGTACAGGAGAAAATAGACTTGATGATTGGTTGGTTTGATTTACGGAGTTGCTTTTAAGGTTCAAAATGTTAGCGTTAGAGAAGTCATTGAGGCTCAGGGGTCGGAGGTTCAAATCCTCTCACACCGACCAATCTCTCCCTCGCTTTCAGCGATATCCCATTACTCTGTTAATCATCTGAACTGGCTTGCTGAATAGCATTTTTCGCTTGCTTGAACCTTGTCATATCCGCGATTAGCGCTTGATATTGTTCACGTAACCCAGGGTTTTCGGTTAGAAGCTTTATCAAATGCTCAGTGGCAGCTTTTTTCTCATTTTTCACCAATTCTCTTACGCCTGAGGAAGTCGGCAGCGGCTCAATTATGCCTCGGGTATCCTGAGCTTTAGGGATCATGGCGATTTGAGTTTCGTGCGCTATTGCAGAGAGTTCGTATTGCGGGTAGCAAACCTTGCGAGCAATATGGCTACCCGATGGCTTTTCTATTCTGCATCTGATTTTGAACTCTTTCACATCTGTTAAGGCATTGTACATATCGTAAAACGCGAGTTCAGTTTCCACCAGTTGTTTTCGGTAGTAACTCAAGGGCCGTTGGCCAACAACGTCCACTATTTCTATATCTTCTGGTTTCTCGTCACTTTGAGCATGCACAAAAGTGCTAAAGCCCAACAATATAGCAGGGAGTAAACCGATACGAGTGATTAGAGCAACGCCATTTTTCATGCTACGTCCTTGCAGATATTTATTAAAAACTTGCTAATCAGCATTCAGATTAAATGTTTCTACCCGTACAACCCTATCGTTGTGGGCAAAGGCAACATTAACAACGCTATTTTCCATCCTAAAAGTGCTATCTGAGTACGTTGTTCTGGGATAACTATAGACGAGTACATAGGCATGCTTAAGGTCTCGAGGATAGCGCTCGATGCCTGAGGGCTCGCCTAATAACTTTAAGACCTTATCTTTGCTGTCACCATTGTTAATTTTGCTTACGTTATGAGTTTTAAAAAACGTACTGTCTTCGACAAAAGAACTGCCAAACTGATAACCAGTCAGAATGCCTTCGTTGTTAAAGTTGAAAGTCTGAAAGCGCGATGCCACCCCATCAGGGGTAACCGCTTTGGCATTGCGATTGTGGTAAATATAGTTATAAGCCGTGCCCTGGTTTAAAACGCTTGTAGTGTTTGGTTTACCTAGCAGCCCGATGATACCCTGAGTCGTTGTTTTTCCGAGAGTTATCTGCGGCTCTTCGAGCTTTTGAAAATTTCTGCCAATGGTGCTGACACAGCCTGTCAGCAGCAAAAGAATAAAGATGAAGCCGTAATAGCGAAGTTTCAAGTGATCCATGTTCTGCAATATCAGCCAGGTAACGGTGCCTATATCTATAGCATAGACTCGTTAATGGGGTCATTTTTATTAAAAAATATTAAATGCACTGGGATTAAACAGTTGAATAACGCTAATTAGTTGCATGTTAGTTTCATCCAGTGCACTTTCTGTGTCGTCCTCGGTGAGTTTTAGAGCAGCCAGCAAGGCTGGGCCGACGGGCGGATAACCTACGTTGATATCGGCATTCACGTTATCCTGCGCTAACAAATAGGCTTGTTTTACGATAAGCGCGTCGGTGTCTAATTGGCTAAGATCGGTTTCAAGCAGAGTGGAAATGGGGCGATAGATACTCGATGGTAAGCCCCAGTCTTTGATGAGTGCGGCGGAAAAATCACAATAGGTAAACCCCATGACTTCTTTCTGCAAATAGATTGATGAAGTGTCTTTATCGGTATTCAGGCAGCGTTTCGCCATGTCCGGGGCCACTTTAATAATGGCCAGCTCGCCTATGTTATGCAGCAAACCACTTACAAATAAGCGCTCCGATTCCCGAATACGCTTTTTCTCGGCCAGGTGTTTGGCGAGCAGAGCACAACTTACGCTTTGCTCCCAGAAACGGTCGATATCAATAATGGTGGTTTCTACACTTTTTAAGGTGTGAGAAACCCCGTACGACAGGGCCAAATCGTAGGTTGCCCGGGTGCCTATTACCTGCACGGCTTTGGTTACCGTTTCGATAGGCGAAGTAAACTGGTAAAGCGCACTGTTGGCTATTTTCAGTAACTGTGAGGTTAACGTGGGATCAAAGCTGATGATCTCTGCAACATCATCAATGCTTGAGGCATCATCATCGATACAGGATTTTAACCGGGTTACCGAGTCTGGTAATACAAAAACGGATTCCGCTTGTTGCACTAATTCCGCTAGATTCATACATCGCTTCACTTTTTGTTCATTACAGTAATCCGTGGCGCTTACTGCTTATCCGTCACTTCAAACAACTCAATTTTTAATCAAAATACGTGTTCTCTGAAGCTATTAGAATGGGTTAATCACGACTTAGGAGTATTAAATGATACTTAATCAGCTTGTAGCGACCGGTATTTTCCAAGCCCGTAAGTAAATATAGTCCATATTTGGCCGACTATTGGTGCAACCAGTATGAAATGAGAAAATTAAATGGCTTGGTGCGGGCGATGGCGGTAAATGTTAACTATGGTGAGGCGAGGTTACCAGGTTTATACCCGGTAACCTGATGTGATTACTGCTCTAAAACGTAAATGTCGCCATCAATCAGCCCCTGAATGGTGAGTTTCTGGCTCGACAGGGCATTGAGGTAGTTAATGTGTTCGGCTTCAATGGTTTGTCCAGGCACCAATAAAGGAATGCCGGGTGGGTAAGGCGTGATTAACGCCGCCGCGATTCGCCCCACGCTGTTTTGCAGAGGGACGGTTTCCCGTTTACCAAAGAATGCCTCTGAGGGCAGCATGGCCAGACTAATCGGCGGGATCTTACTTGGCAGTTCTTTCTGGCGACTACTTTTACGTAACGACACATGACCGGCATCGAGTTTATTCAGCGCGTTATAAAGGCGTACAATTTTAGAACGCATCCCGCCGAAGGTGAGCAATACCAGCAGAGTACTGTGGGTAAATTTCTCAATTTCCAGGCCAACCTCGTCCATCAGGAAACGATGAATTTCCTGGTTGGAGTAGGAGAGCGCAGAGATATCAATCAGGATTTTCAGCGGATCGTGACCGATGTTATCAGCCTCAAAATGGCTGAACATGAGTTTGAAATCGTCTTTGCCTAAAATGCGAATGCGGTTGAACTTGGCAGCTTGCTCTTTAAATTCGCGCACGTGGTTTAGCAGGTTATTTATAACCTTGAAGCCTTCCATTTCAAGCTGTTTACGGCACACATCCAGCGATGCAATCAGGTGATACTGTGGCGAAGTACTGGTGTGAATGGCATAAATTTCTTTAAAGAAATCTTTATCGAAATCCGGATCATTAATGTGAATATAAGAGGCCTGAGAAAATGCCGAAACCACCTTATGGGCTGAATGGGTAACGTAATCTGCGCCGGCATTAATGGCCGAGTACTCGCGGTACTGGGGATGAAACAAAGAGTAGGCAAACCAGGCCTCATCAATAAACACTTTGATATCGAACTGGTGAGCATAATCCACAACCTGTTTTAAATCGGTAAGCAGGCCATCGTAGGTACAGCCAGTCAGCACAATCAGCTTGGCGTCTTTATTGTCGCTGATAAAAGTTTTTAACTGGGTCAGCGAAGGCGGCGCAAAAATACCGTATTTGGGATCCAGAATACTGTCGAGATATAGCGGCAGGGCGCGGGCCTGCACAATGCCATAATGCACCGACTTGTGGCAGTTCCTGTCTACAATGACCTTATCTCCCTCACGCAGCAGCGTTTGCAGGATAATCTTGTTAGAGGTGGAAGAGCCGTTAGTCACAAAGTAAGAGTGCTTAACTTCAAAGGTGTTGGCAACCAGGTTCTGGGCTTTGCCAATGGCATTGGTGCCGTCAGATAATGAGCCTAAAGAGTCCACGCTGACCGACAAATCGCTGATAAACATGTTTCGGCCGAAAAACTTATAGAAGTCATGGATATAGCTTGAACTGCGAAAACTGGCGCCACCGCTGTGGCCTGGCGTGTGCCAGGAATCGTTGGTTTCTACCGCGTATTTCTTATAGGCCGTCCAGAACGGGGTTTCGCTACGATCGTCAAAGTCGTTGATAATATAGGCCAGGCAAGACTCCGGATCGGAAGTGATATCGTGCAGCGCAAAAAATGCTTCAATTTTGCTGGAGCGGCTGACAATATCAAAGCCCACCTCATCTTCACCTGTAACGTACACGGGGACTTCCAGACGACGTGATTTAATGGCATCAATAATGGATGAGTCGCGAATGCTGTCGCCCAGAGTTTCCCAGCTCAGTAAAACCGCCTGAATGTCGCCATCGCTGTCGAGCGCTGTTACCGCCGCTGATTCTGAATTAACGGCCAGAAACTCCAGGGTTAAGTCACTGCGATCGAGCACCGAGACCACCGATTCAAGGTGCTGTTGGGTAGTATTCAGCCGCGGCTTATTACGATCGATAATAAGCACTTTCAAACAGGGCGTCGCTGTCACTGGGTTTCCTTTTTGTAAATAATTGGCACGTAATTAGATGCCAGAATGATTCTGTTCCGGCATAGTGGTTTGAGCGTAATATACGCTATTTTTTACGCATGAAAAGCTAACAATGCGGTGCAAGAATAAAAACATTCATCTTGCCTCAGGCCTGTTGTGAATGCAGCTGTAGCTGCAGAATGATAAATTCAGCGGGCCTCACTACAGCCATGCCAATTTCAATGTTCATCACTCCCTGATGAATGTCATTGGCGGTCATGGTTGTGCCCAGGCCACAGTGAACGTAAAAGGCATCGTCCGGCGTGGCAGAGGGCAGTGCACCTTGCTTCCATAACTGGGTCAGAAAGTGATTCACCGAACTTACTATTCGCGCCCAGGTATTGGCATCATTGGGCTCAAACACCGCCCAGGAAAGCGACTTCTCTACCGACTCTTTCACCATGTTGGCAAACCGTCGGGTGCTGATATAGCGCCATTCGTTGTCATTACCGGCCAGCGTGCGAGCTCCCCAGATTCGAATGCCACGGCCGGAGAATTCGCGAATAGCATTAATCGATTTCCCCGATGTGGTATCCGAATTTAACGTATTATTGGCCGTGTCAGAAATACTTATCATGGGGCTGCTGATACTGGTCAGCGCAACATTTGCCGGCGCTTTCCATACGCCGTCACTGGTATCAACTGAGGTCATAACCCCTGCCACCGCTACGGATGCCGGTAAGCAAACAAAAAGGTCTGATAACAAGGCATAAATGAGCTTAAAGAGTGTGGGGTCGTCGGCTTTTATCTGGCTAAGCTGGGTAGTTTTACCGTTATCGATGCTTAGCTGTACATGTTGATGGTGCTGCACTGATTGCCAAGGTTGAGTAGTGGTTAAAAAGGGGTAGTAACAGGCACCAAAATCAAGGTGGTTATAACCAAGGTAAGCGCGGTTGGTACTCAGCAGGGATGCGCTTAACACCTTATCCCCGTCAGGCAGGTCGAGAAGGGCTATTCGATCGGCTAGCGTGCTGCATTGCGAAAGCATCCTGTTAACCAGTTGCGTATAGTCGGCCGGTGCCAGCACTACACTCTCGGGTGTTAGAAGCAGGGTGATGTCGTCTATCGTCGCTGTTGCTTTCACGCCATCCTCAAGCGCTGATAAGCTAACCGGCTTTTGGTAATCCCCGGTCGATACCACGTAACATTCGTTTCCGCCGTTATCAAAAAACAGCCTGATGGCATACCACAGCATCTGGCGTGGTAATACCGGCGATATTTGTTTTAAGGTTATTCCGCCGGAGGCTGAGGCTAATTCTAAGTGCAGGGGTTCAGCTTCACTCTGGCCAAATAACTGGCAGTATTCCTTAAACGAGGTGATTTTGGTTGGCGTCAGGTGTAAGTCGCCGTCCTTATCGCGTGCCGCGGTTTGCGTGTACCCGACAAAAGCCGGTATCGCAGTGGGTACCGCCATGATGTCGGTACTGATGTTGGGGATTTCCTGAATATAAACGCCGGGATGCTTAAACTTGGGCATGGTCTTACCCTATGGTTGTTAAAGTCAAAAATCGCTACTGTACAGCGCAACCAGCATGTTGAAGATAGCATAGCATAATGTGATTAGTGGATTGATAGCATCGTTGAAAAGCATTTCCAATATTCAATAGTGTGAGAGATTTCATCTCAATACAGCACCACATTTTTTAGATGAATAGCAGTACATGGCGTAATGAAGTTCCGCGTGATGAGATATCAACCCAAGGAAAATAATTATGAAAATACTGACACTGCTTTGTTTACTCTTCCCATGGTCGGCTCTGGCTGCCACACAATCCATAGAGATCATTGATAAAATCAAACGTGAGCGTACTGATAATACTGACTCTCGTTATTTCAGTAAGTTTGCGCAATGGGGTGACAACGAGGTCGTCGCTCGCTACACCGATACAGACGGAACTCGACGTCACGCAGATGTTAGCCTGGGCTTTCGGTATCTGATGACCAATACTCCCATACCGCAAGGAAACGAAGCTGAGTATGCCGTTGCAATAGCATATCAGGGAGAGTTTGACTTTTTTGCACTCACGCGTAACTCCAGCCCGGTAGTGACCACACGCCATAATCCCAGTCTCTTTTACAGCAAAATGTGGGATCCCGATAAAACAGGTTTGTCATCATGGTTTGTATCGCTGGAGCATGAGTCAAATGGCCAGGTAACCGACACCTTGGAAAGGTTGCAAACTGAGTTAAATGCCTTTGCCGTGGATTATGAGGGGGATGAGGAGGTATCTGAATCCGATATATTTGAAATGGCTCAGCAAACCATTAGTCGTTCTAACAATTTTATCGCTTTTGGTGCGAACTACCGATTGAGTAAAAGCAGCGATAAGGAAAATTGTTTTATTCGGTTCAATTGCATTTCAATATTCGCCAAAGTGAGACATCAACTCGATAAAGAGCCAGAAGACGGAATTTGGTGGCGGGCAGGAGTAGCCGCCGAACTACAAGATTATGTAGGAACTGAAATAGATATCAATGCGCCATTTCTGATAGGCAATGTAGATACTGCATTGCGCATTACTTATCGAACCGGTCAGCTAATCGGTGGTAGTCCTTTTAAGCGAAGCACCTTCGACCTGCGCTACTATGTTGACGTGCCTGTAGGCCGGGGAATAGCCAGTATATTTGATAAGCCTGAGCTGGAGTTGTTTGCGATACCCATGGTCATCAGGTATCACAACGGATATCTCGACGAGCTGTATAATTATTCGCAGAGGGTGAGTTATCTGGCGCTTGGCTTACACGCCAGATATTAATCCTTGTGCCTGTTTTAGCAGTCGTCATCCAGAACGGTAATAGTCGGGCTACCACCCTCGCTCTGGGCTTCCTCGTAAATTACCTTGCAGTCTTCGGTTGAGCCTACGCCACTGGGCAGGATCGCAAACTGATCCGTTTGGGTGACTGCTGCCGGGGCGGAATCGGTGGATACGCCAATGCGAAAATCGGTGTTGTTCCCACTGCCGCTGCCGTTGATGTCGGCCCAGGCGCTTAGGTTGGTGACCACATCACGGATAGCCGGGTAACCATATACTGTGTATACCGTACTGCCGTTAATTTGCAGGTTGTCGTCGTCGGAGCGCTGAATGCCAGCGATGGCTGCTTTGGCATAAACCAGTTGTGAGCCACCTTGCAGGGCAGACTTAACCCCTTGCAGCGTGGCTTTTCGGGCATCAGCCTGAAAATCAATAAATCGTGGTGCGGCGGTCACTGCCAAAATACCCAGAATCACGATAACGACAATTAATTCAACTAACGTAAACCCTTTCTGGTTCATGTTTACTCCCTTCCCACCTGATGGAACTTTCAAACGTGTGCGCTATTTAAACTTATCCTGGATAAAATTACCAGAGTCTTAATAACTTCAAAGGTTTATCAGTTAAATGTCAGTGTTTTGCCATTTTGCGCTGGTAGCGCCGGGTGCGGCAGAAGTCTTCAATCTGTTGCGTTAAAAATGCCCAGAAGGGGGCAACCCCAGGTTGTGCTTTTTGCCGCTTACTGACTCTTCGTAACTGATATTTGACCATAGCCATATTAGCCAGCGAGGCCAGCGGTTTATTCTTCCAGGTCACCGGCCGAAGCTGTGGCGCTGGATCTTTTCCTTGTTGCCATAAGTTGGGCAATTCCGGACAAATGGCCAGCGCGGTGGCCATACCAACTATATCGACTTGCTGAGCGCGAACTTCTCTGGCTACGGCTAAACGGCGGATCCCGCCGGTCACCATTACCGGCATAGTCGCAATTTGCTTAAGCTCGGCTGCAAAGGTTAAAAAGAAGGCTTCTCGGGCGAGGGTGCTGCCGTCGCGGGCGCTACCCTGCATAGCAGGGGCTTCGTAACTGCCTCCGGAGAGTTCCAGCAGATCAATGTTGAGTTCATTCAGCCATAAAACCACTTGTCGGGCATCATCGTAACTGAAGCCGCCCCGTTGAAAGTCTGCCGAGTTCAACTTTACCGCAATCGCAAAAGAAGGACTTACTGCGGCTTTGGTCTGTTTTATTACTTCCAGAAGCAACCGGGCACGTCCGGCCAGATTACCCCCCCATTGGTCTGTACGCTTATTGGTTAACGGCGAAAGAAACTGATTAATTAAATAACCGTGTGCAGCGTGAATTTCTACGCCATCGAAACCGGCTTGCTCGGCAAGTCTGGCTGATGTCACGAAGCGCGAGATAATGTCAGCGATTTTTTCATTCGTCATGGCCTGAGGCGGGTTAAAAAACGTAGACATTTTACCCAGCGCCATTGGTACTTCAGACGGCGCCCAGGTAGGTTGGCCCAGGCTGGCAGGCATTTGTCTGCCAGGGTGATTCAATTGCAGGAAGAAAGTGGCGCCTTGTTGTTTGCCAAGCGCAGCCCATTGCTGAAAAACGGGCAAATGCTCATCGTTTTCCAGCACCACACCACCCGGGCCGGTCATGGCGCGGCCATCAATCATAACATTGCCGGAAATTAACAACCCGCTTCCGCCTGAGGCCCACGCCGCATAGAGTGCCATCATTTGAGGTGAGGGCAGGTTATCGGCGGTGGCCAGGTTTTCCTCCATCGCCGCTTTGGCAATGCGATTGGGAATAACGATGCCATTGGGCAAGGTCAGTGAATGAAACAGTGACATAGTACCTCCTGAGTGTGGTCGGCAGATACTTTAAGGTTAAAGCTAACTTTAAGGTCAATAGAAAAAATAACCCTATGGGGTATTTTTCGAAAAACTGAGCTCGGAGAGGACGCGTTTGGCGTTATCGGCGCAGTCCATGTCGTCCGGTTTGGCGGCAATGGTGTCGATAACCGACAGCAACTTTGCTTTGTTGCGGGCGAGTTTTTGCTGCAACTGTTCGATATCCGTTACCTTTTGCTGAAGCGCAGTCATCAGTGCGTCATGCTGCCAGTTGTCATTACTCTGTGGTAACAGCGCGCGCAACTCATCCAGGCTAAACCCGGCCTGCTGACCGTTTACTATCAGGTTAAGTATCGACTCGGCTTGTGGCGGGTAAGAGCGATAGCCGTTGGCTGTTCGCTCAACCACATTTAACAACCCTTTCTCTTCATAAAAGCGAATTTTAGATTTTGCCAGTCCGGTACGGCTGGCCAGTTCACCTATCTTCATATGCGTTTGCATGGTTGGGATTTGTTTGAAGTGTAGTGGTTTCAGCAGCGTTTGTCTGGCAGTGATACTGGCTTACGGCAAATTTGTATCTGCCCGGCATACCCGGTAGATTGGTATCAGATGACTAAAAAAAGGACGATTATGTCAGGCACTTCCATCTACAACGTAGTGGTATTCGCCCATAACGAAGAGCAACGGATCACCCGTTGCCTCGAGAGTATACTGGCCCAGGGGGGGAATGGATTGCAGTATATTTATGTGTTGGTCAACGGGTGTACGGATGACACCGCCGATGTGGTTACCCGCTTTAGTGCCAATCAGCCAAAGGTTATTGGTGTCTGGCTGGATGTGGCTGATAAAGCCGCCAGCTGGAACCATTATGTTCAGCATTTATCCAGTGATGCTGACCAGCATGTGTTTGTGGATGGAGACATTTATCTGGCCGATAACGCTTTGCCTGAACTGTTAGCGCCGTTACAGAATACCACACACGTTCTGGCTACGGCTGCCGTGCCGGCCAGTGGTCGAAGTCGGGTGCAGCGGCTTAGCAATATGCAGCGCTGGGGGAGGCTGGCCGGTGCACTCTATGCGTTAAGTGATGCGCTGGTGAGTGAAATACGTGAAGAGCGCATAGCGTTACCTGCGGGGCTAATTGGCGAAGACTTTTTGGTGACCTGTCTGGTAAAGGGCAGTGTGGAACACCAGCAACTGTTTGCCCCCAGCAAAAGACTCAAGGTGGTGCCTGGGGCACGTTTTTATTTTGATGGGCGTCGGATAATCCATTGGCAGCACTGGCAGGCAGCGATGAATCGCCTGGTGCGCTACCAGGTACGAGAACATCAGCTTAAACTACTGTTTCACTACATGCAGGATAAGCCATCAGCTCAGATGCCCGCGAATATCAGCGAGCTTTATACCGAGCTGGCTCACCTTATTCGTTATCAGTACCGGGGCCGGAATACGCCCGTGGATATGCTTGCCGTTCGCTTTATTAAACGGCAAAGCTGATCTGAACTACTTGCGGACCAGTACATTGGCATGGTCAAAAATACGCGCCGGCTGTTGTTTTATAAGCTCCATCGTACTGTCTGATACCGTTGATTTTACGCCGGTAATGCCCATCCAGGTATCGCGATTTCTGCGTTTGGCACCGTATAACGCGGCATCGGCAATCCCCACCGTGCTGTGCCAGTCGAAGCACTTATACAACTTCTGGTGAAGCGGATAAGCAGCAAAGCCCACCGAGCAGGTCACCTTAAGTTGTGTCTGCTCGTTTATGCTCATGGCGCTGGCATTTACGGCTTTTACGATGCGTTCCGCTAACAAGTAGGCTTCTTCCCGGGGCGTATCCTGCACTACGGCTAAAAACTCCTCGCCTCCCCAGCGCACCAGATAATCACTGTCGCGAAAGATTGCCGACAGACGTTTTTGAGTTTCTATAAGTACCGCATCGCCAGCCTGGTGGCCGTGGTTGTCGTTGATACGTTTAAAGCGATCCAGATCGATAATAAAAAATAACATATCAAACTTAGCATCCGGCGCAGTATTGGTTGCTTGGCAGTCACTGTAGTAGCGATGTACGCGGCTGATATCCCGCTGCATATTCTGGCTTAAAAATCGCCGGTTATGTAAGCCTGTCAGTGCATCGGTTAAGCTGGCTTTTTCAAGGGCTACAGCTTGTTCACTGAGCTTTTCATTAGCAGTAAGCAGCTCTGCGGTGCGCTCAGCAATTTTTTGCTCAAGCACGTTCTGACGGTGGCGATAATGGCGCAAGCCTAACTGATGCAGCACGTAAATTGCGATAGTTAACAGTAACAGGCTGGCCAGGCTGGCGTAAGGGGTCTGATACCAGGCGGGTAGAACAGTAAAACGCTGGCTTAGCGTATCCTGCTGCCAGGTGGTACCGTTATTGGAGTATTGCAGTTCAAGGGTGTAATCGCCCGGTGCCGGCTCGGTGAGCGTAACAATACGATGATCGGCATCCAGTAAGGTCCAGCTTTCGTCAATGCCGGCTAAACGATAGCGGTATTGTACGTGTTCGGGATCCAGATAATCCTGCGCCACAAACTCAAAGGAAATACGCTTGGGCAGAGCGGATATTTTAATGCGTTCCTGCGCTATTACCGGGCGTATATTGCGGTTGTCGGCGGTAATGATTTCCAACTGAGTAAACGCCAGCTTTAGTGGGCTTATCTGGCGCGGCAATGCGTTGGGCGAGATAATGGTGAGTCCATCGGTACCGCCAAACACCAGCTCGCCTGCCGAGGTTTTGGTTGCCGCCGCCCGCGAGTAAGGGCTGTTAACCGCATTGGGGCCAGCGCTGATCACGCGCAGTATCTTTTGCTGAATATCAATCGCGGCTATCCCGCGCGAGGTACCTACCCATATCTGGTTATCACTTTCACCGGCAATGGCCATTACGTTGTCGCCCTGCAGTCCAACGGCTGTGGTGAATTCCAACCAACGGTTGTTAGTGGTGAGCACAAAGAGTCCGGCGCCACTGGTGGCAACCCAAAGCTGCCCAAGACTATCGGCATATAAATCCGCAATAAACTGTTGTGCCAGGCGAGGGTGACTGACTGGCTCAATATTGCTATGTGTCAGCAGGCCATCAATAAGTGTACCGCGCAGTAATCCTCGCCAGCTGCCTATCCACAATGACTCTTCGGTAACCAGCAACGATGCTATCCGGCGTTCGGCCAGGCTCTCTGGCAGGAGTTGAGTGGTTGGTTGGTCTGGCGCGGCTGGTTGTTGCCATAAGCCGTCGGTACCGCCTATCCACAGAGCACTGGAAGACTTCGCCAGCGCGGTGGTAAAGGTAGACGGACTTCTGCCGTCAATTTTAAGCGGTGCCGCCAGTTTGGTGTCGGCTGCAATGACAACCGAGGCAAAGTTTGCGGAGGCATACAGTGTTCCTGATTTATCAGCAAATAAGGTTTCCACCGGATCTGCGGAGTTTGGCCAGAGTGGCGCGGTGGTGCCTTGCTCTGGTGAAAACACTTCAAGACCCTGTTCGCCGGACCCTACTACCAGAGTGTTGCCAACTGCCTGTACTGCATGAACTTTCCGGTTTTGAAGGCTGCCTGGTTGCCCGCTGTCGCCAAAAATACGGGCGACGGCAACATTACTGGCATCATACACATTTAGCGTTGAACCACTGCCAATCCACACTAAACCTCTGGAGTCGCGAAATAACGACCAGATATCATTGTCGGTAAGGCTGGACGGTAGCAAACGATTATGCCTGAAGTGGCGTTTGTCGCGGGTAGTTAAATCAAGCTCAATCAGGCCATCGCCGAAGGTACCAATCAGCAACTTGCCGGGCCGAATTTCGGTTAAGGTAAAGATCCACGGGCTGGTACTCTGGGTCAGCGGGAAAGTGGTAAACCGGCCAGACTCAGATTGCACAAAGAGCCCGTTGGCGGCGGTACCTACCACCAGCTTGCCACTGCCAGTTGCACTGATGGCACTGACTCTGACCGCGGGAAAATCTGGCTGAGCCTGCAAGGAGTCAAAACGCTGATTGTGCAGTTCACTGCGGTATAAACCGCTGTCGGTCCCCGCCCAAAGGGTATTGTGTTGGTCGGTATACAGGGCGTGAAGGCGTTCACCCGGCGGGCTATTGAGCTGGCTGAGCTGCTCTGCTGCCACATTAAACTGATAGAGCTCGCGATCGCTGGCAAGCAGCACGATGTCGGTATCGGGCAGGCTGACTGCCACACCTGATTGAATTGCCATATCCTGCAGCAGGTCGGGGGCTACCGCGGTAAACGCAGTTGTGCCCGGTTTGAGACGGTAAAGTCCACTGCTGGTCGTCACCCACAGATGGCCTCTGGCATCACTAAAACCATGGTTTACCTGCAGTGCGCTAGTTTTGTCGTTAGCACCTTCAAAGCGAGCCCGTACCAACGTTTTTGAGTCCCAGCGCCACAGGCCATTGGCCGCCACCAGCCAGATAAAGCCTTGCTTATCTTCCAGTACAGCGCCAATTTGCCCCTCCAGCGGGGTTGAATTTCCTAGCGGGGAATGGAAAACCGGCTGCGCAAATTGCTGCCAGTTATGCCCGCTGGCCTGGGCTGAAGCGCAGGCAACCAAGACCAGCCAAAAAAGGCCAAGTTGCTTTAAAAGGCGATTAGAAATAGACAGAGCACGCACCACATCATCACTAATTTGCTTGCAAAATACCCGGCGAGAAACGGTGCATTCACAACTGTCGAAAAATTAAGCCTTTAGTATAAGGCGTAAACGTCAGTGTGCCAATCAATAAGCGTCACACCAACACTGTTTGTGAGGCGATTTCCGCGTAATAAAGTAAATAAAATCAGTAGTGGCTGTGGTTAAAAATGATCATCCGCCGGTAAAAATGAGTACCAGTTAGGTATTTTGTAATATTTAAAGGATTTGTATGACAGCGAAATCGAACTTAGACGAGTTTAACGAGTGGATAGAAAGCCGATACCCGCACCATCCGGAGTATTTGCAGGCCACTAAAGAGCTCGCTGCCGATGTAATGCCTGTTTATAACGCGCATGCTGATTACAAACGCTACAACGTTCTCAAGCGTCTTAGTGAGCCGGAGCGGGTGGTCCATTTTGCGGTGCACTGGATGAACGACAGCGGTGAGGTAGAAGTCAATCGTGGCTGGCGGGTACAACACAGCGGTTTAATTGGCCCTTACAAAGGCGGCTTACGCTTCCACCCCACGGTTAACGAGTCGGTGTTGAAGTTTCTGGCGTTTGAGCAGTCGTTTAAAAACGCACTCACAGGGTTGCCCATGGGCGGAGCCAAAGGCGGCTCAGAATTTAACCCTAAAGGGCGCAGCGATAGTGAAATTATGCGTTTTTGCCAGGCCTTTATGCAGGAGCTGCAACGGCACATCGGGCCGCGCACAGATGTGCCGGCCGGCGATATAAACGTAGGGGCCCGGGAAATTGGTTTTTTATATGGTCAGTACCGACGCATGCACAATGAATTTGGTGGCAGTCTTACCGGTAAAGACATCGATTTCGGCGGTAGTCACGTACGTACCGAAGCCACCGGGTTCGGTTTGATTTACATGCTGCAGTGCGTGCTAAAACACCATGGCGATGACATAGAGGGGAAACGGATTGCTATTTCAGGTGCGGGCAACGTGGCCTTGCATGCGGCACTCAAAGCTGCAGATCTCGGTGGCACGGTGATCAGTTTATCCAATAGTCGCGGGAGTCTGATTAAAGAAGAAGGCCTGAGTAGCGCAGATATTCGCTGGGCAATTGAAAACCGTATGAGTGAAGACAACATCCTGACCGCGCTGGCAGAAGAACGGGGCGGCAGTTGGTTTAGCGGTGAAAAGCCCTGGGGATATGCCTGTGATATCGCACTCCCGTGTGCCACCCAAAACGAGTTGGATGAATCCTCGGCAAAACTGCTGGCAGAAAATCATTGTAAATATCTGCTGGAAGGCGCCAATATGCCCACCACGCACGAGGCTAAAACGTTGATCTCACAATCCGGTATGGTATTTGTGCCGGGCAAGGCTGCCAATGCTGGCGGGGTGGCAATGTCGGGTATGGAAATGTCACAAAATGCGGCGTTTGAGCGTAAATCCTTCACCAAACTCGATGATGAGCTGAAAGCCATAATGACTTACATCCACGACCGCTGTGCCGAAGAGGGCAAAGAGGGCGACAAAGTAAATTATGCCAAAGGGGCTAATATAACCGCTTTCCGGCAACTTGCTAATGCGATGGTAGCGCAGGGCGTTTAATTCGCTGGCATCAGGCATAAAAAAACAGCGCACTTGGCGCTGTTTTTTTGGCCGGCGATTAACTGCCAGCCACAAAAAGGCACATTACTCTGCGCTTAAGGATGCCATGTCAATGACGTAACGATGCGCCAGATCGCCTTTCGCCAAAGACTCAAACGCGCCGTTTATTTGATCCATCTTGATCATTTCACAATCCGGATAAATGTCGTGCTCTGCACAGAACTCCAGTACTTCCTGGGTTTCTTTGATACCGCCGATTAATGAACCCGCTACACGGCGACGGCCCATTACCAGTGGTGGCGTCATGAGTTCTTCCATAGGGCCTACCTGACCAACAATAACAATTGTCCCGTCGATATCCAGCAGTGGCGCGTAGGCACCCACATCGTGTTTAACCGGTGCAGTATCGATAATCAGGTCGAAGGAGCTGGCAGCTGCTTTCATCGCGTCTTCATCGGTAGATACCAGAATGCCGTTGGCACCCATGGCTTTAGCTTCGGCTTCTTTTTTGTTAGAACGGCTGATCGCAGTGACTTCTGCGCCCATGGCTGCAGCCAGTTTTACTGCCATATGACCAAGGCCGCCTAAGCCAACTATACCAACACGGGTGCCTTCTTTTACACCCCAGGTGCGCAGGGGAGAAAACGTCGTGATACCCGCACACAGGATGGGCGCGGTTTTCGCCAGATCCATACCTTCCGGCACGTTTAGTACAAATTCTTCACGCACAACAATGTGTTTGGAATAGCCGCCCTGAGTGATGTCACCGGAGATTCGGTCAGGTGCACCATAGGTAGGAGTCATACCATTACGGCAGTATTGCTCTTCGTGGCTGTGACACTGGTCACATTCCTGGCAGCTGTCTACCATACAGCCAACGGCCACGTTCTGGCCGACAGTGTAGTTTTTTACGTCGTCACCAATGGCGGTCACTACGCCCACAATTTCATGTCCTGGAATTAACGGATAGGGTTGTGGACCCCAGTCGCCATTTACCGTGTGTAAGTCTGAATGACACACACCGCAGTATAAAATTTCAATTGCAACATCATTGGCGCGCAGATCACGGCGCTCAAAATGATAAGGTTTCATGTGAGCATCGTCTGAGAATGCAGCGTAGCCAACTGTTTTCATAGTGTTACCTCTGTCTTAAGTTTTTAAAAAGTGCTTTATTAGCCTGCGGTATAGTATGCATTAAGCAATGAAAACCGCGCGTGCCTAATCCTGTTCTGCTATTGCCTGATCGTATGGGATTAGAGTAATTCACCTGTATCTGTACTGCGTGATGGGCGCTTTTGATCAGAAATTCAAGGTAGGTATGTGAAACAGATTCTGGTTTAATAGCGCGCAAATTATCAGGCCTATGCATAATAACTGTTACCGGAGACGCCAGTGCCTTATCACTATCAAGACGCATTAACTAAGCAAATTCACACCGCCCCACAAGAAATAGAATTTAAGGATGTTATCGCGTTTATCGACGATCAATTCACCTTTACGCCAACGGCATTTACCAATGGAAAAGTAGAAAACCAGGCCAATCAGAACAATGGCTCGTGCAAATTGCTGGCCCTGGGCAAATACCTGGCGCTAACCGATAACCAAACCCTGGCTCTCTTCGGCAGTTATTACCGCGACGACGTGCTGGGTAACCCGGATGGCTCAGACCACGCTAATATTCGGCAGTTTATGCAAAGTGGCGCAGCAGGGGTGACATTTGAGGTGTTTCCAATAGTGCCTAAAAACTAACGGCGAAACAGATAACGAATGCTGTTTGATGAAATTGACCAGCATTCGCTTCTGCCGGCAGTCTACTCCCGTTAAGTCAACTTGCCCGTGCTAATCCAAAAACTTGCCCCATCGGCCATTTAGCCTCACAGGGAAAAAAATGGCGCGATATACTCCTTTTTTACATGCCTTTTGATGAGTCAGCAGCGCAACATTACGACATTTTTATGATGTTTTATCAATGTGATAGGTCTAATATAAGTAAGTAGCACCAGTGCTGATATATAGCGTTGCTCGGTGCCTTGTACTTTTTTACTGGTTGTATTTAAAGGTTTTGCCCTTGTATTCCTATATTAAAAAGCAATTGAAGCTGGCTGTAGCCTGTTTGATGCTCCCTTGCTGTGTGGCCGCAGGAGAGGCGTTTGTTTTTGCTGCTGAAGACAGCTGGCCACCGTTTGCCAAAGCGGATGGTACGGGGTTATCGCGCAGTATTATCGAACAGGCACTGGCTTACAGCGGCTCCACCGCCACGTTTATTACCGTACCCTACGCCAGGGCATTGAAAATGGCCGAAAATGGTCAGGTGGACGGGGCGTACAACGTGACTCGCCAGCAAAATACCCTGAAGCGTTTTGTGTTTGGCAGCGAGCCTTTGTTTCAGGCCCGGGCTTCATTTTATTACCCCAAAGATTCAACCTTTAACTATGCGAGCGTGGATAAATTTCCCGGGGGGTTAAATATTGCCCTGATCACCGGTTATGAATACGGCGATACGTTTGAGGCGCATCGTAAGCGCTTTAAAGAAGTCAGACTGGCCAACCAGCGCCAGATTATCAATATGCTGCTGGAGAACAAGGTGCATATGGCCATTATGTTCGACGAGGTGGCCGCCTATACCCTGGCTGCCATGCAACTGCCTGAGGACGCTATTCGCAAAGGTGAGTTAAATCATGTGAGCGATATCTATGTGGCGTTTTCACCTGAAGCTAACAATTTGCAAAGCAAGCTCGCCGTGTTCGACGAAGGTCTGCGGCAGGTAAAGCAAGAGAGTAATATCAGGTAATAAAGCTGAAGGAGTGTTCAGGCCACCGAAACGCTCTTGCATGCTTTCGATTACTGGTTTCTCTTTTACGTTAATTTAATATTAGCTTAACAATACCGCTTTTTTTCTTATCCTGTTGTTCGCTTTTATTTGTGGAATTAAGAGGTTTCGATGGCATCCTGCGCTGCACGGTTTTTGTGGTTTGTTTTTCTGTTTGTGTCATTACCTGGTTATGCACAAGTGCGTGAGCGGATAAATTTAAATGAGGACTGGCGGTTTTATAAATACCCGACAGCTCAGGAGGCTGATGGGCTAATCTATGATGTGCGCCCGGCTATTAGCGGCTATGATGATTCGATTAACGCCGATGCTAAACCAACCGACGCAGTTGAAGTTGCTGCCACAGAGCGGGTACTCAAGCCCTGGATCCTGCCTACGGGCAATGCGTTCATTAATGATAAATCTAACCAACACCAACGTCCATCCGGAGAGCCTGGGGCAGACTTTGACTTTGTGCAGACCAATTTCGATGACAGGCACTGGGAATCACTTAACTTACCACACGATTGGGCCATCGAAGGACCGTTTTACACTGGCAATAACCCGGAAGTGGGCGGCGGTATGGGTCGCTTGCCCAGTCACGGTGTAGCCTGGTATCGCAAGCAGTTCAAACTGGCTGACGACGATGCAGGTAAGCGGATCTACCTGGATATTGATGGTGCTATGTCTTACTCCATGGTGTGGCTTAACGGGCATTTAGTGGGAGGTTGGCCCTACGGTTACAGTTCCTACCGGCTGGATCTCACGCCTTACCTGAATGTTGACAGTGTAAATCAACTGGCAATCCGCCTCGATAACCCTAACAACTCCTCACGCTGGTACCCGGGCGGCGGTATTTATAGAAATGTATGGTTGGTAAAGACTTCTCCTGTGCATGTTGAGCAATGGGGCACGCAGGTTGTCACTGAGAACATTAGTGCAAAGTCGGCAGATGTGAAATTAACCCTTAAGGTTAAAAATACCCAAGTGCGAGGGCAGGCTGTGCGTCTGGTAAATGAGATTTATCAGGCGAGTAACGATGGTAAACCTACCGGAGCATTAGTCAGTAAGTTTGCAACCAGGCACGCTATGATAGCCGGTAACAACAGTGAAGCTATGACAAACATTGTGACTGTATCTAATCCCAAATTATGGGGGCCGGTACCAACACAAACGCCACATCGTTATGTGATTGTTTCGCAGGTATATCAGGGTGATAAGTTATTGGATGAGTATCATACGGTCTTCGGTATTCGTAAGATTGAGTTTGATCCCAACCAGGGGGTGTTGGTCAATGGCGAGCATATTGCTCTGCAAGGTGTTAACCAGCATCACGATTTGGGGGCTCTGGGCGCAGCATTTAACGAGCGTGCGGCACAGCGTCAATTAGAAATCCTCCAGGAAATGGGCGTTAATGCTATTCGGATGGCGCATAATCCACCGGCGCCGGAACTACTGGTTCTCACCGATAAAATGGGCATTCTGGTGCTCAATGAATCCTTCGACAGCTGGTACAAGAAGAAAACACCTCACGACTTTCACCTGATCTTTGCCGACTGGCACGAACAGGACTTGCGTGCTCTGGTGCGCCGTGACCGTAATCATCCGTCGGTTATAATATGGTATATCGGCAACGAAGTAGGCGAGCAGTACACCGGGGAAGAAGGTGCAGAGGTCGCCCTGAGACTGAAGCGTATAGTAAAGCAGGAAGATCCCACCCGTCCTGTTACCGCCTCGAAAAACTGGGCAAAAGCTGACTTTCCGTTTTCGGCTGCACTTGACCTGATTAGCTTAAATTACCAGGGCGAAGGGATCCGTCAGTTGCCTGAGTTTGAAGGGACCAACCGCATTCGCACGCCACCGTCCTATCCGGCGTTTCACAAGGCACACCCCGACAAAGTTATTTTATCCAGTGAGACCGCGTCTGCGTTTAGTTCCCGGGGGATCTATTTGTTCCCGGTGACATCACAGATGAGCGCGCCAACCCGAGACGGACGTGGCGGCGATTCCAGTATTCTTCAGGTGAGCTCCTATGAGTTACATGCTGTGGACTTTGGATCCTCGGCCGACAAAGTGTTTAAGTACTTAGACACTCACCCCTATGTAGCGGGACAATTTGTGTGGAATGGTTTTGATTATCTGGGCGAACCCACGCCTTATTATTCTTCACGGAGTTCGTATTCCGGTATCATCGACTTAGCCGGGTTTAAAAAGGACCGTTTTTACCTGTATCAGAGTCAATGGCGGCAAGAGTTACCCATGGTGCATATTCTGCCGCACTGGAACTGGCCTGAGCGAGTTGGGAAAGTCACACCTATACATATTTTTACTTCCGGCGACGAAGTTGAGTTATTCGTAAACGGGCAATCAATGGGGCGTAAGAAAATGGCAGAGTTAACTTACAGAATTCGTTTTGACGATATTCGCTACGAGCCCGGTGAAGTAAAAGCTGTTGCTTATAAAAATGGTCGTAAATGGGCCGAGCAAACCATTAGCACCACGGGTAAGCCGGCGGCCTTGCGTCTGACTGCCGACCGTGGAAACATTGCCGCAGATGGCACAGACCTGTCATTTGTTACCCTTGAGGTCATCGACTCAGCCGGGCGGGTAGTGCCTACAGCCACTCACCAGATTGAGTTTACAGTCGATGGTGCTGGCCAACTGGTGGCCACCGACAATGGTGACTCGACCAACTTCACGCCATTTCCTTCTGCAACGCGTAAAGCGTTTAGCGGCAAAGCGCTGGCCATTGTTAAATCTGCAGATTCGGCCGGTGAAATAATTATCACTGCAAAGGCCAAAGGTTTAGCACCGACAACAATAGTGATTTCCGCCGAGTAACTTTGTAATATCGAGCTAGGTAACACTCTCAAACTGACTTAAACAATTAAGTCAGTTTGAGAGGCTGTTAAGTCCATAGCTGCAGCCGGGCGTTTTCGATTGCGACTTTATAATGGCAAGCTTAAGGGTTGATGTAATGAATCCTACTGGCCGGTAAAATGGTTCTGTATTTATTAAGAAACTATATTTAAAATCCTATAGATCACTCTAATTATTAGAGTTTTAGGCCGTCTTGAAAGCACGGCTTAACAGTTATTTTTTTTAACATAAAAATAACACTTGCCAAATGAAGTGAATTATCCGATGATTCAACTTAATCGATTAAGTTGCTGAGAGTACTGTTATGAATCGTTCAAATGATGTTCAGCTAATCACCTATGTAGACCGTTTAGGCAACGGCGACATCAAGGCCCTGGACACCTTATTTCACGACCAATTAAATGGCGTGTTTGGTGGCGTGCACCTGTTACCGTTTTTTTATCCCATAGACGGTGAAGATGCCGGGTTTGACCCTATCGATCACACTGAGGTCGACAGTCGTTTGGGCAGTTGGGAAGATATAGGTAAACTCGGTGAAACCATGGATATCATGGCCGATATGATTGTGAATCATATGTCGGCGCAAAGCCCTCAGTTTCAGGATGTGCTAGCGAAAGGGGAAGCGTCACCATTCTGGCCGCTGTTCTTAACCCGTGACAAAGTCTTCGCGGCCGATCAGCACGAGGATATTGCAAAGATCTACCGCCCCCGTCCAACGCCGTGCTTTACCGATATATCCTTACGTAACGGCGAGTCGGTGCCGTTCTGGACTACCTTTACGTCTAATCAGATCGACATCGACGTAACCGCAGATGCCGGGCAGGCCTATCTCGAAAAAATCTTAACCGCATTCGAGCGCAATAATGTGGATCTTATCCGGCTGGATGCCGCTGGCTATGCCATTAAAAAGCCCGGTACCAACTGCTTTATGCTGGAAGAAACCTTCGACTTTATCGAAAACCTCAGCCAACAGGCCCATAGCCGAAATATGAAGTGCCTGGTTGAAATTCACAGTTACTATAAAACGCAAATCGAAATCGCTAAACGTTGCGACATGGTGTATGACTTTGCCATGCCACCACTGGTACTGCACAGCCTGTTCAGTGGCGATCCGTCGGCACTGGCTAACTGGTTGAAAATCTCGCCCCGTAATTGCGTAACCGTGCTCGACACCCATGACGGTATTGGTATTGTGGATGTCGGTCCGGAAGGCGATAAGCCGGGTTTACTTGATGCACAACAGATAGATGCACTGGTAGAAAAAGTTCATGACAACAGCAATGGTCAGAGCCGAGAGGCGACCGGAGCGGCGGCCAGTAACCTCGACCTTTACCAGGTCAACTGTACTTATTACAACGCGCTGGGCGCCAACGATCAGGCGTATTTAATTGCCCGTGCCGTGCAGATATTCTCACCGGGTATCCCCCAGATATATTACGCCGGCATGTTTGCTGCTGAAAATGATATGGCATTGCTCGCTCGTACCAATGTGGGTCGGGATATCAACCGCCCTTATCTGAATCAGGCGGCGGTAAACGCAGCGCTTGAAAAACCCGTAGTAAAAGCGCTGATTTCGCTCATTCGTTTAAGGAATACTATATCGGCCCTTGGGGGAGAGTTTTCGGTTACTCAGCAGGAAAACAGTCTTCGTCTGCACTGGCAGGCCGATAGCAGCTATGCCCGGCTGACAGTGGATTTTGCTGCGCTTGAAGCGGTGTTAACCTTTACTGAAAATGGTATTGAACAAAGCGTTGAAGTGTCGGTTGAGGGCTTAGTGGAGACAGCAACGGCCTGAGGTTACTCGCTCTGTTATCGCCGGGGCATACGTTTGTCCCGGCTTGCTTCGTTCACCTTTCCCCAGCCAGATTCCATTTTGCTGCTTCAGTCAGCCCATTCCTGATCTATTTTTAACCACCGCAGGTACTAATCAAAGACACAAGGAGTGGCGGTGTTGTAACCGGTTGCACTCTTTACTACGGAACCCGGGCGGGGCCCAAAAATAGTGATGGTGATACCGGAGGCGCAATGTACGGCTGTGTTAAGTATCTGATAATTCTCTTTGCTACTGCGGGCATGGTTAATCCGACAAGCGCTCAGGAGCCTGGCGTTGAGGTTTCCGTGGCCTATCCTGTACCCGGTCAAAAATATCAAAGCATCACGCTGAGTGGCGCGGTAAGTTCGGCCAGGGATGCGTTATTGGCGCCGCTGCAAGCCGGGGTTGTCGAACAGCTGCTGGTGGAAGTGGGCGACCACGTTACCCGGGGCCAGCCACTACTCATACTCGACAGCGAACTGGCCAGACTGGCTGCGCAACAAGCCGAAGCAGAACTGGCAGTAGGCAACGTAGCTCTTAACGAAGCAGAGCGCTTACTCAATGAAGTTGACGCGCTATCACAACAACAACTCGCCGCTAAAACCCTTTTTCAGCAGCGTGAGGCTCAAGTGGCTAATGCCAAAGCCGAACTGGCGAGGCTTAAGGCTACTCTCGCGCTGCGCCAAGAAATTGTTGCCCGCCACACGCTCAGGGCGCCGTTTGATGGCGTAATTTACCAGCGCGACGTGGATGTTGGGGAATGGGTAGAGCCAACCAGTGCCGTGCTGGGCCTGGTCTCTCAGCAGAATAAACGCCTCACTATTGAAGTACCGCAGGAATATTACGCTTACTTCACCCACCTTAATGGCGCTATCAGCATTCATCCGGATACCGGGATGCACGATACCCTTACCGGTAAACTGGAACGCCTGGTGGCCGCCTCGGGTAGTCAGGGCCGCAGTTTTACCGCACATGTCGCACTGCCTGATACCTCCGACTTACTGGTAGGTATGTCTGCCGAAGCGGAGATCATGCTGCCGGAACTGGAAAACAAACAGGTATGGCTACCAGCCAGTGCGATTAAGCAACACCCCGATGGCGGTGCCAGCGTGTTTGCCATCAACAACGGCAAGGCGATCCGGGAGTTGGTAGCAATCATCCGTCAGCAGGGCGATGCCGTGCTTGTTGCCCATGCCAGAGAGGGCCAGTTATATGCCATCTCCGGCGTGTCGAGGCTATTCAATCAGGCCAGCGTAACTATTTCCAACAGGTCTGAGATCAATGATTGAGGCAACGGTAAAGCGCGGCATTCTGGTTGCCGTGGTAGTCGGCATCAGCTGCATTATGGGCATAGTGGCGGCGCTGTCGATACCGGTGCAAATGATTCCTGATCTGGAAGTGCGCACCATTACCGTACAAACCGGCTGGCCGGGGGCTACGCCGCAGGATATCGAAAAAGAAATTCTTATCGAGCAGGAACGTTACCTGCGCAATATCACCGGCCTGAAACGCATGATTTCCTTTGCCGAAATGGGCGAGGGGCGGGTGGAACTCGAGTTTCCCTTTGGCGTGGATGTCAATGAAGCCTTAATCCGGGTCAGTAATGCGCTTAGTCAGGTACCTGATTACCCGGAAAATGTCGACCAGCCACAGTTATTTTCCGACTCGTTCTCCAGCAATGCGTTTATGTACTTTCAGCTGATCCCGGCCGAAGGTAATCCGATGGCGCTGGATATCGATATGCTCTACGACTTTGCCGACGAGGTAGTGCGCCCACAAATGGAAAGTGTAGAGGGCGTATCGCAAATTGAAATCAGTGGCGGGTCCCGCCGTCAGGTTCAGATTATGGTTGACCCGGCTAAACTGGCGCAGCGAGGTATCAGCCTGATTGATGTGCGTAACGCTATTATTCAGCGCAACCAGGATTCCTCGGCCGGTGATATCGAAGCCGACAAGAGCCGTTATTTACTGCGCGTGGTAGGCCGGTTTGAGCAGCTGAATGAACTGGATAACCTTATTATTCGACGTATCAATAACACCAATGTGTATTTAAAGGATGTGGCCGAGGTAAAACTGGATCATTTCGAGCGGCGTCAGCTCTCCTACGCTAATGGTGAGCGTAATCTTGGCTTGGCAGTGCGCCGTGAAACCGGTTCTAATGTGATTGCCATTAAGCAGCAGATCCTTCCTATCGTGGCCGACCTTAACGAGCAGGTGTTACGGCCTAATGGCTTGAAAATGGAGCTGTTTACTGACGACGTGCTCTATGTGTCGAGTTCATTGCGCAATGTAATGGTGAACCTGGCCCTAGGCGCCGGTCTGGCAACCCTGGTAATGTTTTATTTTCTTCGCTCAGTTCGCTCCACCCTGATTGGCGTAATGGGGATCCCGTTGTGTACCATTGCCGCGTTCATTGCGCTGTTGGCTTTCGGGCGTACCATCAACGTAATATCCATGGCTGGTGTGGCGTTTGCCATTGGCATGACGGTGGATAATACCATTGTCGTGCTCGAGTCGATTGTGCAGTTCAGGCGGCAGGGACTGAGCAAATTTAACGCCTCGGTGGCCGGGGTTAAAGATGTGTGGCCCGCGGTACTGGCTTCTACCGTCACCACCATTTTAGTGTTTGCGCCGATTTTGTTTATCCAACAGGAAGCTGGCCAACTTTATTCCGATGTGGCCATCGCCATTGCCGGAGCGATATTTGCTTCCATGCTGGCCGCCATTTTTGTTATCCCGGTAGCCATGGCCCGCCAGCCCAACCCCGAAGATAACGACGCCAGTGGTCAAAAATGGTTTACATCGAAATGTCTGGGACTGGTGTCTGCGGTAATTGCCTCGCGCCTTCGAGCATTCGCTATTGTTGTGGCAGGGGCACTGCTCATTTTAGGCAGTGCCTGGTGGCTGATGCCGGCGGCAGAATACCTGCCGGAAGGTGAAGAGCCCAAGGCGTTTTCGACCATGACCGCGCCGCCGGATTATAATTTGTCGGCCATGCAATACATTGGCGATGAGTTGCGGGCATTTTTTACCCCCTTTGTGAATGCCGACGCACAAGCCTATGGTCGCGGCGAGGCGGAGTTTCCGGCTTTGCAGTTTTACAACATGCGCGTGAGTATTGGCAGTGTGTGGATGGTGACTATGCCGGTCAATCCCGATGAAGTGGGGGATATGATGGCGCTTATCAACGAAAAGTTTGAACGTTATCCGGGCATGCGGGCGTTCTCTACTAAAGGCTCGATTATTTCCAGTAATGACGGTGGCACGCGAGCGGTGGCAGTAGATTTTTCCGGTAGCGATATCAACGCGTTGTACCAGGCAGCGAATGCGCTGTATACCAAGGCCGACAGCTACTTTAACAATCCGCAAATTAATTCAGATCCAGGCTCGTTGACCCTGGAGCAGCCTTTTATTGAAATCCGCCCCGACTGGCAGCGCCTCGCCGAACTTGGTATGAGTGGCGATGATTTCGGCTACTCGGTAGCTGCCGTAAGCGATGGGGCGTTTGTGGATGAGTTTTTGCTTAATGATGATCAGGTCGACATGTTCTTGTTCAGCGATGCCGGCAATCAACAAAGCATCGAGCAACTGGCCACAACACCTATTCTTACCCCGCAAGGGACTATTTTACCTTTGAACGCGATTGCCACCCTGCTGGAAAGTCAGCGCAGCGACACGGTGCGCCGTATTGATGGTGAAAGAACCGTCTCGGTGTATGTTATCGCTCCTAAAGAAGTGGCGCTGGAAACCGCGGTTGATACCGTGAAAAATAAGCTATTACCTGAATTGCGGGACAGCGGTGAAATCCCGCAAAGCGTCAGTACCCGGATAACCGGAGCAGCAGATCAGCTCGCCGCCACACAGGATGCGTTATCGGTTAACTTTCTGATTGCCATCGCGCTGTGTTATTTGTTGCTGGTCGCCATATTTAATCATTGGGGCTATCCGGTGTTTATTCTGACCATTATTCCGCTCGGCATGGCCGGGGGCTTGTTGGGGCTGATTGCCAATAACGCATTATCAGGACTGCTCGGTGGCAGCTATCAGCCTTTCGATATGATTACCATGCTGGGCTTTTTGATCCTATTGGGCACCGTGGTTAACAACCCTATTTTAATTGTTGATCAAACCCGGCGCCTGCTGGCTCAGGGAGAGGCATTACACAGCGCAGTGAAACAGGCGGTTGAGGTGCGTTTACGACCCATCATGATGTCGACCTGTACAACAATATTTGGCTTGGCGCCGCTGGTGCTGATCCCGGGGGAAGGGACAGAGCTTTACCGTGGGGTAGGCATTATCGTATTGAGCGGAATATTTGTGTCGACCCTGTTAAGCGTGACATTCTTGCCCGCCTTACTGGTAACGGTACTGGCCCGGTTTACACCGAAGGCCAGTACCAACGCCAATTAGTTGCCCAGGTGAGCCTGGAATTCTTCGTAGGTGCCGTCGAAGTGGGTAATTTGTTTATCTTTAATCTCAATCACCTGAGTGGCCAGAGATTCAACGAATTCACGGTCGTGGCTGACAAAAATTACCGTGCCTTCAAAGGCCATCAGGGCAATGTTGAGCGCTTCAATAGATTCCATGTCGAGGTGGTTAGTAGGCTCATCCATCACCAGTACGTTGATGTCCTGGAGCATAATTTTACCAAACAACAGGCGGTTTTTTTCACCCCCTGAGCACACGCTGACTTTCTTATTGAAATCGTCAGAGCCAAACAGCAGGCGGCCGAGCATGGCTTTCACCTGCAGGTCGTCGTGCTTCGGCTGACGCCACTGTGACATCCACTCAAACATGGTCATATCGTTGGCGAAGTCTTTCGAACTGTCTTGTGGTACGTAACCCACGGCGGCATTCTCAGCCCATTTTACCGAGCCTTCTTTGGCTTCTTCATCGCCAATTAAGCATTTTAGTAAGGTGGTTTTACCGGCGCCGTTTTCACCAATAATAGCCAGTTTTGCACCGGCTTCCAGCAGCAGGTTGCCGCCGCTGAACAGGTGCTCACCGGTATAGCCGTGACCCAGTTCTTCCAGGGTGATGGCCAGGCGGTGGAGCTTTTTATGTTGTTTAAACTGAATATAAGGCTTACGTCGGCTGGAAGACTTAATATCGGCCAGCTCAATTTTTTCGAGTCGTCTGGCCCGCGAAGTGGCCTGCTTGGCCTTTGAGGCATTGGCCGAGAAACGGGCTACGAAGCTTTGCAGCTCTTCAATTTCGGCACTCTTCTTGGCATTTTCGTTTTGCAGTTGTTCCTGCACCATAGCCGCCGCCTCAACGAACGCATCGTAATTGCCCGGATAAATGCGAAGCTCACCGTAATCAATATCCGCCATGTGGGTGCACACTGAGTTTAAGAAGTGGCGATCGTGAGAAATAATGATCATGGTGGACCTACGCTTGTTCAGCTCTTCGGCCAGCCAGTGAATGGTGTAGATATCGAGGTTGTTGGTCGGTTCGTCGAGCAACAATACATCCGGCTCGGCAAACAGCGCTTGGGCTAGCAGTACGCGAACCTTGCGGCCTGGTGCTACTTCCCGCATCAGACCAAAGTGATAGCTTTCTTCAATCCCTGCGGAAATAAGAATATCGCCAGCGCGCGATTCTGCTGTGTAACCATCCATTTCGGCGAATTGTACTTCCAGGTCGGCCACTTCCATGCCTTCTTCTTCGGTCATTTCCGCTTTCGCGTAAATCTCATCACGGCGCTGTTTGACTTCCCAGAGTTCACGGTCACCCATGATCACCGCATCAACAACGCTCATGTCCTCAAAGGCAAACTGGTCCTGGTTCAAAATACCCAGCTTGGTACCCGGAGACAGCGACACGTTACCGGCCGTGGGCGTAAGTTTGCCGCTTAAAATTTTCATCAGGGTGGATTTACCACAGCCGTTTGCGCCAATCAGGCCATAGCGATTGCCGTTGCCGAATTTGGCGGAAATATTTTCAAACAGTGGCTCAGAGCCAAATTGCATAGTGATGTTGGCGGTAGTAATCAAAACAGTCTTCCGGGATAGATAAATGGATGGGCAGTATCGCGATGGTGCTCGGCGCGCAATATAAAGAAACATTGGCCCGCTGTCCAGTTGAAGCAGGAACAGATCGGGCCGAATGGCGTTAACTTAAGGTGATTACTAAAAATTATCCGGACTGGCGCCTGACACCCGGCCTGGGAAGCCGAGTGCTCAGGTGGGGCGGGAACTTTGCAGATTAGAAATCGTGGGTGGCTAGCCAGGCGGTAAACTGAGGGATAATACCGGTTGAAGTGGTGCCCGGTCGGCCAACCCCGAAGCCGTGGTCGCCTTTTTCATAAGCGTGCAGTTCTACCGGGATATTCTGTGCCTGCCATTGACTCACAATGCCAAATCCTTGTTTACCGAATAAACCGTCGTCCAGGGCGATGGCCGCAAACAAAGGCGGTGCGTCAGCGGGTACCTCAATGGCTTTCATTGGTCCATAGATATAGCCCAGAAATGCCGGCCGGTTGTCGGTGTCGGCAATCGCTGCTGAGAGACTGGTCATGGCGCCGGCTGAAAAGCCAAGGAATCCTATTTTGTCCGGGTTTATGTTCCAATTCGGCGCATTTTCCTTCATCACTGACAGCGCTTTAAGCGCATCCGTTGTGGCCTGAGGAACAAAGACATCCGGCTCTTCCCCCTTGCTCTTGGCTGCAAAGATTTTACCCACCTCTTGCTGATATGCTGCAATCTCGCGAGACGTTTTATTTAATGTGTAGGTCAGCACAAACGCGGCAATGCCCTGGTCGTTGAGCGCTTTGGCGACTCTCAGTCCTTCATTCTGCACAGCCAGCGACATAAATGCACCGCCAGGTGCCACAATTACCGCACTGCCTGTGGCTTTGTCCGGTTCCGGCAAAAAAGCATACAGCGCCGGATTGGTCACATTACGAATAAAATACTCGCTGGTGGTATAGCCATTAGGCAGGCTCAGAGCCAGATGTCCCCACTGTTCAGCATCGCTTTGCTGACGAGACGGGGTCTGGGAATATAAATAAACAGGTTCACCTAAAAACGCCTGAGGATCGGTATTTTTCATTTTTATGACGGGGCCGGCGGCCAGGCACGCAACCGACGTTAAACCCGCCAGCGCCACTAAACTGAGAAGCCACGATTTCATTGGAGTTCCTTTGCATTTTAGTTAGTTCTGATGCCATGGATAATCTAAAAAGCCCGGCGGATTATCAAATAGTTATTTTAGGGTGAGGCATTGGCCTGAACTATGGATAAAGTTCAGTCTTTTGACCCTTGTTTCACCGCAAGGCTGCCAGACTTCTGCGCCATACGGGTTGGTGAAAAAATCCTTCGGGGAGGTCCCGAAGACACTGACTGTCTACTTAAATAACCTGCAAAAGGACTCTGTGTTATGCCTGTCTCTTATACACATCTGACGCTGCCGACGAATAGAGAGGTGTA
>NZ_CAJXQY010000048.1 GCF_913058315.1 uncultured Alteromonas sp.
GTTTTGGCTCGTGGCTGCGCCTCAGTCGCCGTTAAGACTGGGGCTTATCTCTTAAAAACTACCCGAAATCACAAGCCCCAGAAACGAGTAACCCCTCGCGGGGCGCTGATCTAACGGGTAGCGGGAGGGGTGTTGTTGATGCGATTTTAATATTAACAATGCTAAATGGCCATATACTCGTACCATCTCGTGATGATCCACGAAATGGTTAGTAATCTTTAGCTGCTTCGATCGCTTCAAATATAGCCAATTTAACGGACTCTGGATAATCGTCGTCATAAAGTATTGAGCTGATGATCTGACGTAAGAGATCCTTGTCAATCACGTTATCTGCAACCCAAACGACGATGTTTTCCATTTCTTTGGCAAAGCGTTTTACCACATAGTCAAAACCGTTTAATTCAAGGAAATAAGCGCCTAACACCAACGATGATCGTTTGTTACCATCATTAAAAGCATGGTTTTTATTAATGGAGAATACCAAGTGAGTCAGCTTGTCCTCTATTTCTGGATAATACCAGTCATTTTGTATGTGCTCTAAGGGGCTGGCTAACTGACCAACGTCCTTGGTGCCTGCTAGCCCGCCAGAATGCTCTATAATCCAATCGTGAACGCTAATCGCATGCGTCACATCGAAATAGAAGAACCGTAAGCCTGTGTCTGTAGAATCGCTCATAGCCACATTCCTTTGCTTATCGATCTTTCAAGCGTTTGAGTACAGCCAATGTTTCTGGATCACTCAATTGCTCTTCCAAAGAACGGCTCTTCTCACCCAAGAAGCGATCAAAATCAGCTTCGGGTACCGATTGAATATAAGCTTCCAGCTTTTCATGCAAGGCATCACGGAAGCACAAATCGCGACTGGCCATTTTAGTTCTGGCATCCAAAATCAGTGGTTTAAACAGAGGATGGCTTTCGAAACTCGCAAACAGGCTCTCCGCCTCTTTCTGCGAAAGTTTGCGGCCTAATTTATTGCTAGCTTGCTCTAGTTCATGAGCAATACCTGATTCGTAACTAGCAATCAGATTAAGTACTTCTGAATATAGGGTCTCACGGATATTGGTTTTCGTTGCTAGGTTTAAAACCTTTTTATATTCAGTCGCGTTTTCATGAAAAATGCTTTGATATATGAGGTTTGTAAAGCGTGCATACGTCCATTTATTGACCTCTACATACTTATCCAATGCATCGGTGAACTGGCGGCGGTAGTTTTCTTCTTGCAGAGCAGAGACAAGGTAATTTTCATCACGCTGATTAATAAACTTGGTATGACCACCAGCGCGCTCAGCCATTACATCCAAGACAATATCCAGCAGGCGCGAGCGTAGTAGGCGAGCTGGTTCACTTTCAGTTAGGAGCATGCCGATATTAAGAACTGCACGAAAACTGAACACACCCAACACACTCGTTTTGGTACCGTAATTGATTACGGTACCATCGAGTGACTCTTTGAATTCTTTAAGCTTTTTCCCTCGAAGCAAGGTGTAACCATTAACTTTCAACTCGTCAGCATGGCTAACAAGGTACTTCTCAATGGTACTCTCGCTTACCTCATACAAGGCAACTACCTGCGCTTTGGTAAATACTGTCTCACCTTCAAAGATCACACCGCCCAAGCCCAAGTGCTGCTCGGCTTGTTGCAGGGCGTAGCGGTTGTTAAGGATATTTTGGCGGTCATGTGATGATGCGGTTAGGTCTTTAGCCATCTTACAACTATTCCTATTCTAAAATGCTATTGCAGCGCCACATCGATTTGTTCAAGTGACATAATAATTAATTCAACCGTTTGGCGGTCAAACTCGCCACGATCATTCTCTTCATGTGTTCCTTTGTTTAAATATCGCCATTCTCGAGAGTCACCACTACGATTTAAAAGCTGGTCAATTGGATCATAAACACAGGCTTTATTTGGGTCGGAAAAGTTAGCTTTGGCAATCTTGCTGCGCAATTGCTCGGCTAAACCCCTTAACTCAATTGGCGAAGATGCCGAACGAAATTTCAAACTTAAGTGTCCGTCACCGAATTTACTCACATATCTCCAAACTTTTCCTTTTGTAAGTGCCTCCAATCCTTGTCGTGACTTTGCCAAAGCATCCCTTACTTCGTTTCTATTCATGTGATTACGCGCGGCCAAAATATAATTCCTCGGAGCACAATTGAAATCAACACGGACATGCTGCTCACCTAACCGAGGTAGGAAGCTTAGGAGCCTTGCGTTACGGGTCTCCTCAGCACGCAGCAAATTCTGTATATCCTTGAAGAATTCCTCTCCATGGCAAGTCAAAATTATCTGTTTTTTGGAGAAATATTCGTCTTCAAAGAGTGTTCGTCTAATAGACTCGCGGTGGTCGTCGTCAATCGCATTAACTGGGTCATCAAAGATTAAAACTGGAGCTTGCTCTTTCAAATTCTTCGCAAGCAATATGGCTAGGCCCAGACAACGAACGTGCCCTTCACTTAGGATATGCAACGCATCAAATAACGGTTCAGGATTATTCTGAAAGGCTATTCGCATTCGTTGGTTTGGTGCTAAAGGCAGTTTCACGCCTGCCAATAATTCAGCTCGAACATCATTTCGATTGAACGCGTTATACAATTCAACGACCAATTCGCCTAGGTCAGCCACTAAATGTGCAGGCAACCTGTTACTGTAGTCTGTTAGCTTTTTAACAAATATTGCGTATGCAGCGACTATTTCTTGATTCCGTGCAATGACAGGCTTTTCAGCTTCGACGTTGGCTATGAGTTGAGCATTTTCATTTTGAAAATTATCAATCAGTCTCTGAGCGTTAGCTTGATTACCCAAGGCTGTTTGCTTCTGAGTTGCCAATACTGTTATTTGTTGTGCGATATCGCGAAGGAGCTTTAGCTCGGCCTGTTGATTTTCCCTATTTCGAATGACTTCTTCCGCTTGCTTATCATTTTTCTCAAGTTGCTGGATTTGACTGATTAAGTGCTGCCATCCCGTAAAAGTATCTGGCAACGGACCGAATAGTGAATCCCACCACTGTAACCCAGGCTGTATGTTCCCAAGTTCAAAAGGTTTTAATGGGTTATTCTGCGAGAAGAATCGCAAACAGGTGTTCAGCGATTGCCCAACCTTGAATATTGCCTGCAATGCTTTTTGTTCAAGTTGAACTATTTTTTGCTGAAGTTCACCTAACTGCTGCAATTTGGTTAATTCTTGCCCTGCATTCATGTACGGATTTACCTGAACGTGTTGCAACGGCGTCTTGCATGCCGGACACGCACCGGGGCTGCTTTGTTGCACCTTCGCCACAGCTTCATAAAGCTGCTTAAATGACACTTGTTGGCTCGCGCCTGCTAGTTGCTGTTGGCTTTGCCTTAATTCAGTGATTAACGTTGTAGCTTCACCACCCAGCGCCTCAAACGTCGCAACACTGAGATTACTTTTAGGCGGAGGTGGCTGCTGTAACTCAGTCTCCAACTGTGCAATGCGCCCAGCAGCTTGACCATTGCCGTTCAGTTCTACGATCAATTGTTCAAAGCTAATACCAGGTCTATAGCTGTTGGTTAGCGCCGACTCTTCCGTTGCTATTCTTTGTAGTTCGGTGACGTTTGCTTGTATCTGCTGATGCGCCCCTTGCAAACTTTGCTGCTTTTGAGCTAGACGCAATGCAAGGTTGCCTTGCAAATCGATGTATTGAGTACCAATTTCTGACGTGAAATTACGGACAAATTCGGTAAATGCTTCTAGACCAAATAGTGTTGCGATTAGCTCGGTTTGCTTCGCTGGTGCTTGTGCAGCAATCCGGGAAAAGCTATCAATACGGTTCTTTTCAACAAAACAAAAACGAAAGGCTGACTCATTCGGAACGATAGCAATATCGTTTCCTCGCTCATCACACGCCACTAATGAAGGGGCTACCAACTGATTTACAAATGCATTTCTCAGATATTCGTTTTGATCACGAAATCGTTTACTGTCTGCTTCGGCAACATTACCTAATAGCGTGAATTCCAGGGCTTCACAAAAACTTGATTTCCCCGTTCCATTTGGACCATAAATCAATACCAATCGGCTATTAAGATCAAATACTTCCTGCCGCGCAAACCCTCTAAATGGCCCTACAGCCAAAGATTTTAACCGCGATATTGGCACTTCCTGTGTTACTTCTTGCTCTACGAGTGGAGGAATGCTGGTTGCCGTGCTGCCCCAATAGGTTTGGCACAGCTCAACCACCTTTCTAATACGTTGCCCCTGGTGAGTAGTTAAAGGTAATAACTCATCAAAATGGGCTGAAACTATATTGGCTAACTTTCGCACAGAGTCCGTTGTATTTTGACCGTGTAGTGTTTGCATAAAGCGTTGATATTCAGCCCTAATCATAATAATTCCTTTTATTCCACAGTCACTTGGCCATTCATTAGCATGGGGAGAAGCCAGTCGCGGAGAGCTATTAGCTCTCTATTTTCGAGGCTTCGCTCAAATATCATTTTGTTGTAATTCGTAACGATCTCATCATACTTTTTGAGCAAATCCGAAGTTGGATAAGCAAGTGTCAGCGAATGCAAATCGTTTTTTGTGATAGAGCCAAAGGTTGTACCTTCGGAGTTTCGACGGTCAAAAATCTGTTTGAAATACTTCATCACATAAAACAGAAAACCGTCAGAGCCAGTTTTGCTATTTAATGCTGCTAAACCTCGACCAATACAGCAGTCGGTATTAGCAATATTCATATCACCTACTGGTGCACGAACGCTTAATAATATGTCGCCTTTCTTTGCCATGCGGCTAGGCGCTGTCGTGTACTGGCGTGTGGTAGGAAACAACCAACCAAAGTCTGTAGAACCTTGATAAAAAATGGTTCCAACGCCTTCATCATTATACGAACTCCCCTCTGGGGATTGACCCATAGTGATGTTCGCTATTTCAGATAGCGTTTTGTCGCTCCACCCCTCCGGTATTTCTCGCTTAAGAGTTGGGTTAAAGACCATTTTTCCACCGGAGGTTTTGTAGGGTTTGCCTTGGCCTTGTGGTGAGTCGTCAGGGAAGTCGAACTGTACAAACCAATAGTCGTACAGGGTTTTGGCCATGGCTTCCAGCTCGGCATTGATGCGGTTATTGAGTTCGATTTTTTTGTCAATCTCGCTTAATAGCTTCGCGACTTTTTTCTGCTCCTCGATAGGAGGTATGCGTATTGGAAAGCTTGGAAGCTCGTTCAACGCGATACGATCTACAGTGGCGCCAGTTATAGTATTTGCTTTGATCGTTTGTTGGAAAGCAGGTGATAGATATGCGTAAAGTACGTATTCCGGCGTAACTTTTTCTCTATTGAGCCGAAGTAAGCCCATCCGTCTTCCTAAACAGGCTCTGATGCCAGAAGGCATAAGGGCTGCCTCACCAAGACGCGTTTCATAAGAAAAAAGAAGATCACCTTCTTTAGGAGTGACTCTTTTTGTCCACTTTTTAAAATCAGCTTCGCTTAAGAACGCCGATTTGTTTAAGTCTAACCGGCCTTTCTCTAAGCTCGATATGCTTAGAAAGTATGGCCCTTTTTCCAACTTCTTTGGAGTAGCATGCGGTCCATCATAAACATCGGCGATACCGCCAATCGTTGTAATATAGTTAGGCTTCATACTTCAACCCTGCCAACTGTTTTTTGATCTCCGTTTCCAGTTCACGAGATTGACTAAATAGGCTATCCAAATTGTTGGTAAAGCCCTGCATTTTCTCGGCAAACTGTTCTGGGGTGATATCGACATATTCGATTTTGACATCAAAGTATTGGCCTGCACTTAATGAGTAATTTTTGGCCTCTATGTCGTCATAACTCACCGCAACGGAAAAGTCTTCTACCGCTTCTTTGGCGTTAAACACATCAATAATTTGCTGTTCTTCATCGGCGGTTAATACGGTTTTTTGGTTTTTGCCGTCTTTGACTTTTTCACCCAAGTTTGAGGCATCTACCAGTACCACATCGCCATCGTTGCTGGCGTCGATAAACAGAATGGATACGTTAGTGCCTGTGGTAGCGAAGATATTGGATGGCATGGAGACGACACCCGCCAGCATTTTGTTTTTTACCAAATGCTCACGGATTTTTTTGTCGATACCCGATTGTGCGGTGATAAAACCCGTAGGCACCACGACTGCTGCTTTGCCGTTTGGTTTGAGTGAGGCAATGATGTGCTGTAAAAACAGCGAATAAATCGCCATTTTGTCTTTTGCTTTCGCCGGTGCTTTAGGAATACCGGCAAAGAAGCGTTCTTTGTTCTCTTTGCTGTCTAGCTCATCTCTAAAGTCGCTAAAATCCAGCTTAAACGGTGGGTTAGAGACGATATAATCGAAGCGCTTTAACTCTTTGCCATCCTTATGATAAGGATGAAGCACGGTATTACCTTGGATCACATTCGGGATTGAGTGCACCAAGTTGTTTAAGATCAGGTTTAAACGCAGTAAGTTGGATGATTTTTGTGAAATATCCTGGGTGTAAATACTACAGCGGTTTTCACCAATGGCGTGCGCCACGTTCATAAGCAACGTACCCGAACCCGCCGATGGGTCGTAACAACTCACATTGCGTACTGTGCCGCGCTGATCTTGTGGCACTAAAATTTCCGCCATAATGCGTGCTACCGCATGAGGGGTAAAATACTCGGCGTATTTGCCGCCGGAATTGCTGTTGTAGTCTTTGATCAGGTATTCAAAGATGGTGGCGTAGAAGTCGAATTTTTGCGTGAAGATACGCTCAAAGCTGAACTCAACCAGTTTATTGATAATGGCGCGGCAGAAGGCATCGCGTTTTGAATCGTCGGCAATGTATTGGCTGATGCGGTCAAACAGTACCACTTTTGCGCCGCCATCGGTTTTTACCGCGAATACATCGTTATTGCTGATGGCAATGTCGATTAGGGTATCGTCAAACAGTTTGGCAAAGTCCGGCGCGTTTTGTTGGCTAAACAGGTAGCTGATAAAGTGCTGCGGTTTTAGCCGCGCGGTGTCGCCGCCCATTTGCAGTTGCAGCATGTCGAGATCGTCTTCACTCATGGCTACCAGCGCTTCTTCCCACTTATCGGCTTTGGCGATGGTGTCGTCGAGTTTTTTCGCTTCAAAGGCGAATTTGTCGTTTAAAAACTTGTACAAAAAGGTTTGGGTAATGATTTTAAATTCGTTACCGTCGTTACCTAACCCATAGTTAGCACAGATGCTTTTTAAGCTATCAATCAGGGTTTTGGTTTTTTGCTGAAATTCTAATTCAACCATTTGGTGTTTACTTCCTAATCAGTTTTGCCCGCATTACCACGCTTGGCTGCCGGTATTAAATTCTTTTAAATATTCTGCGACGACAAGGTGGTTAATGTATCGCGAGGCGTCGGCGTTGAGTTTGATTTGCTGTTCTTTCATAAAGCGCGCTATGACCAGCGGCATCATTTGCCGTTCGAAGTAGCTTTCGTTGTCGAGCACTTGGCTGTTGTTGAGCACTTGCTCGTCGGCGTCTTGTTTTACGCCTGCTAATGCCTCGAAAATTTTACGCTCTGACTCGCTAATATCGCTTTGGCTTTGCTGGCGCTCTTGTAAGCGCTTATGAATACGGGTGTACTTGGCATCGCCTAAGTACTTTTGCCGCAGTTGGTTGTTTTGGCGGTTCAGCTCTTTGACGCGGTCGTGAATTTTATTCAGCGCGTCGATGTTGGCAACCATTTCATCTTGAGTTACTTCGCTTAAGTTTTTCTTCTTAAACAGACGCTCTAGCTCTTCTTTTAAGCTGATGAACTGTGGGTCTTGCTGGTCAAAGTTGCTGGCCAGTGCTTCGCGGGTTTGGCGCAGGGTGTTTTTCAGTTTGTCAGCCAATACCAGCTCTTCTTCGCCGATTTTTACAAACTTGAAAATCACGTCTTCTAAGGCGCGGTTGAGCAAGTTAGTGGTGTCTTCACCGCTTTCTAAGTCGTTTTTAAGATTGAGTAAGTCCAAGTGATTACTGGTTTCACGATACAGCACATTGAGCTTGGCAAAATCCAGTTCATCGAGAAAATCATACTCGCCTTGCAAACGGATCAAGTTATACAAGCTGCGAGCATCGGCTAAGGCTTTTTTGAGCGCCAGTACGGTGTCGCGGTCTTGAATTTGGCTGATTTGATTACAGAACTCTTCCATGTTGTCGGTATCAAAACGGAACAGCACGTCTTTAATGTGTTCGATTTCTTGCTTGATTTCTTCCTGAGATTTAAACAGGTGTGAGTAGTGTTCCATCTCATCGCCTAATTCTGACTGTAATTCGTCGAAATAGGCTTTATTGGTGGCATCGAACTCTTTACGAATGTCGGCAAAATCCACCACATAGCCGTAGCGGAAATCTTTGTAAGTACGGTTCACTCGCGTGAGCGCTTGCAGCAAGTTGTGCTTGCGGATCACCCGACCAAGGTAAAGCTTTTTCAGGCGCTTGGCGTCAAAACCGGTGAGTAGCATGTTGTACACAAACAAAAAGTCGATTTTGCCTGCTTTGAAGTCTTCTACCCAGTTTTTGCGTTCTTCTTTGGTGCCGATGTCGTGCAGGATTAGGGCGGCGTTTTTTACCTTTTGTGCTTGTTTAACCGACTCGGCATAACTGGTTGGCGCAGGCTCAGCGACTTCGAGTAGCTGGCTATTTGAATTGGGTGTTTGCGGCAGTATAGGCGTTTCAGCATAAACGCCATTAAAAATGTCAAACATCTGCTTGGCTTGATCTGAGCTGTCGCAAATGACCATGCCACCAATGGTTGTATCGTTTAATGCGCCACGGCTTTTTTCAAAGTCGTTTACGATGTAAGTCAGCATGGGCTCAACAAAGCTTGGGTGGGCGTAAATCAGCTTGCGATCCACATCGCCCATTTTCACTTCGGCTTCTTCGAGGGCTTTTTGCAGTTCAATTTTGTATTGTGTGCTGATCTCCTCACGAATGAGCCGCAAGGTGTAGCCGTCGGCAATGGACGCGTTGTAGTAGTACTTGTGAATGTAATCACCAAACAAGGCGCGTGAGTTGTAGTCATCCCCCAATAGCGGCGTACCGGTTAAGCCTATTTTTATGGCGTTGCTGTCTGACTGACTCAAGTTGGCCAAAAAACTGCCCTTGGGATTATAGCTGCGGTGTACTTCGTCTAAAAAGTACACGCGTTGTATCGTGACGTTGTAGTCTTTGGTGCTGACTACATCTGGGTCGTCTTGAAATTTTTGAATGTTTACCACGGTAATTTCTGGCTTGCCAGAATGGTTATGGATCACCTGCGTGGCTTTAATGTCACGGGTAAAGGCATCCCGTGAGTTGATGGTGTGCACGGTTAAACCACGGGCGGTAAATTCGCGTTGCGCTTGTTGCAGTAGGTCTAGGCGGTCAACGATAAAGTAAAACTTAGGGATGACCTGCTGCTGTTGAAAGTAGTCGGTTAAAAAGCGCACGTTATAAAACGTTAGGGCAGTTTTACCACTGCCCTGTGTGTGCCAAATAATGCCTTTTTTCACGCCTTCGCTGAGCTTGCGTTCAATGGCTTTGGTGGCAAACAACTGCGGGTAACGCATGATGTGTTTTTGTAGTCCGTCTGACTCGGATACATACGCCAAGGCGTAACGCAAAATAAAGGCTAAGCGCTCACGACTGAGTAAAGAGGTACAAATACGGTTGGTTGGGCGCTCGGGCTGCTTGTTGGTCTGGAACTCTGGGTTACTGCGGATTACCTCAAGGTTATTGTCTTTTAAGACTTTTAGCTCGTCATCATCCAATACCGGCTTCAACAAGGCGGTTAAGTTTAAGATTTCTTCTTCGCGGAAATAGTTAAATACCGGCTTATGGTAAGAACTGCTGGCATAAAAAGCGCCTTGCACGGGTTCAGGATCGCCGTCGTCGTACTCCATGTTATTGGAGAAAATCATAAACTGGGTGATGTTGGCAAAACGCTTGAACTTAGGGTTTTGAAAGCGTTTGTTAATGCGGTCACGCTCGGCCAGAATGCCTTCGCGGTTATTGGGCTTTTTCACCTCGATAAACACTAACGGCATACCATTGATAAGCAAAGTGATATCTGGGCGGAATTCTTCATCGCCGTTTTGACACGTTAGCTCGGTAACAACATGGAAGGTATTGTTATTGAAATTCTCAAAGTCGATCAGCTTGGTGTTTGAACGCTCTGACAGGCGCTCAAAGAAGGCTTTGCCTAAGTCTTCGTTATCGAGCAGTAGTTTAACATCTTCTAGCAAACGACCGGCTTCAGCAACTTCAATACCAGGGTTAATTTTGCTGATAGCGGTTTTGAATACGTCAGGGAAGATATTGGTGTCGAGATCCCAGCTTTGCCCTTTAAGTGATAGGTACTTATAACCTAGACGCATTAAATGAAGAATTGCAGGGATTTTTACTCGGCTATCCTCATTAAATTTTTTGGTATTGAAGGCCATAACATTCCTTGTAATCGTTTTAATTAGAAACCTGCTCAAGCAAATCGCTCAGAGGGCAGTTAAATAACTCGCACAGCTTATCGAGCGCCTCTAAGTCCACCTTGAGCGCGGTTTCTTTGTACAGTAGCGTGACGGTGGTACGGCTTAGGCCGGTTTCTCGCATCACGTCGCTAATGCGCATTTTTCTCTCACCCATTAATCGGGCTAGGTGGCAGCGGATCATGCTCTCTCCACAGTGTTTTCTTAACCATAAACTTGGGGCTTTATCACTGTTGCTTACCCTACCACGATTATGGTTATTCTCAACTTATTTGAGTTAAAACCAAATAATTGAGCGTATTTGTTATTCGTTCCGTTCTGGTTGTTGGTGCACTGGCGGTTCACGGGAATGCCTCTAACAGTATTGTCTGCATTGGACTTTATACCTCGCCCAGCCCTTAGGTTGACTGGCGGTGCACTGCAAGGCGACAAGCCTACACAGGATTAATCGCCTTTTTAGTCATCCAAGATGCTGCCTTTCACGCAGTACATACGTGGGCGGGTGTTGTCGGGCAGGCTGACTTTGCGCTGCGGCCGGTTGCCATCGGGGATTAGGTAGCCTGCGGCCATTAGTGCTTTGGCGGCACGATCTGGGCTGAGGCCTTCGGTGGCTTCACGCCAGCCGGTTGGGTAAAACAGGTAGAGGGTTTGTGGGCCAGAAGTATCAAGCCAACCCGCGCGTTGGCGTACTTGACTGCTGTAACCGGTTTGTTTAAGCGTAAAGCGGCTTTCGCCATGTTGCTCAATAAAGCTGCGTACTTGGCGGATGGCTTGTTGGTCTTCATTGGCGGCCACACCACCGCGGGCAAGTATCCATTGGTTTAGCTGGCTTAAACAGGCAGCTTCGACACTTTGAGTTGGCCAATCAAGTACTTTGGCTTGAATGGCTAACAGGCCCGCGCTGGCCAGTAAGGCAAATTTTTCGGCTACCCGGCGCACTTGGCCGTCAGCCTCAGTGGGTAAGCTGGCTAAAAAATGTTGGCGTACGTTTTGGAAAACGGGTCGTACCTATAAGCTGTTCTGCGTTAAATACCGTAGCCACTCCAAGGCCAAGCTGCCGTAATGTTGGCGACTTTGTTGTTTTAGGTGATCGGCTAAATCGGCGGCGTTCATACCATGGCTATGGTTAAACACGCCCATTTGCGCTCCGGCATCGGCACTGAGATCAATCACGCGCACTTGCTGCCCCGCTTTCACGCGCTTGCCGATACTGGCAAGGTGGCTTTCGAGCGTCACTTCGCCAGTGGATAAAAACACCAAACGCCAACACGCGGGTAAACGCATTTCACCGTATTTGCCTGCACGGGTTTTACCTTGGCCATTGGCAAGCATGTAAGCGACATCACCTGCCTCTTTTGGGTCAACTTCGCCCATTTCATCGAGCGCCAGCAAGGCATCGTTATGCGCTAATGCTGTGCCTTCTAAACCGTTGGCCGTGGCACGCCAACTGTGGCGCAGCTGATTAGGTTCGCCCCACACCGATAATGCCGGATACAGCGCCGCGGTTTTACCTGTACTGCTGGCACCGTAGAGGTGTAAACCAAAACCATCCACCCCACACAAGTGCAACAAAGGCGCAGCCAGTGCAGCGCAGACACCAACGATTAATAGCGGGTTATCCAGACAATAACGGCCAACGTGCTGCCGCCAAGTGTCGCTACTACCTTGTTGAATAAAGCCTTCTATCGGGTGCATGGTTTGCAGCACCATGCGCGGGTTGTTGCTGTGTTCGCTTGGGTAAAAGGTGAGGCGCGGATGCACATAAGCGTGGTGATGCCAGCCAATACAGTTCACGCTAATGGCCTTTTGCGTGGCCAGCTCGCCCATTTGTTGAATAAACAGCGAGAGCAACTGCCGCGCTTTGACACTGTTGCTTAGGCGCATGCCTCGGCTGAGTAGGATTCGGCGGTACTCGCTGCCGTCTCCGGCCAATAGTTCTGCGGGCATAGCCCAGTAGCGATGGCGATTGTCATCGTCTAACCAGTGCAATAAATAGCCGTAGTTGTCCCCTTGCGGATCGCGAGTACGAGCAGCTACTTGCAGCCAAGAACAAATATTGACTGGGCTATCTTGCCCAGCCGGTTGCATCACCAGCCAGTTTTGCGCGTTATAGGCAAAACCAGCCGGTAATGTTGGTGCGTTGCTAGGCATATCACTGGCAGATAATTGGTTTGATGCTGATGGTTTATCCGCGGCCATAAGCAGCACCGATACGGCGAGTTTCAATCCACTGGTCGATATCGCTTTCTAACCAGCCCACGGCACGCGCACCAATACGAATGGAACGTGGAAATTCACCGCTGGCCATCAGGGCATAAATGGTACTGCGGCCAAAGCCTGTTTTGGCCTTTACCTCGGGCAAGCGCAAAATCCGCTGCTGACGCGCTGGGTGTACTGAGTTTGTGGGTGACTGTGTGGTTGGGTTCATCGTTTGCTTCCTCACTGATCTGTTAAGTTCAGTTAGGAGTTTGCCAGTACTAAACGGACGCAGTAGGCAGATAAATGCCCAGATCGTGCAGCTTTCTGAGGGTGCAGGTAGCGAGCTGCCTCAGTTTGTAGATAGTGCCCAAAACAATAAATGCTCTGTGGGCAGGGTTAGTGTGTGCCTAAGTGGCGTGAACTAAGGCTTTGCCCAAACTGCCCCAAAAGCCCAAGGGATGGCGTACTGCTTTGAAGTTTCCTACTCAAAACTCGGTTTTGGTGAGTCGTATGGATGGAGTGTTTATATGTCGAGTGTATCGACACACAAGAAAGACATGTCGAAAAAACAGTAAAAAATCGACATGACCAGCTCAGATCTTGGCTCACTTTACTTCGAGAGATTGGCAATTTATTTCTTTACAACTTGAAGATAAAAGTGAAACTATAATTTCACTAAATTAATATTTAAGAAAATATAGTTTCACTATGGATACTGTCGAGCCAAAATCAAAACGCACTGCGGTCATATTCCCTAGACAAAGGAAGATGTTAAACATCTTGGGAGAAAACTTAACATTGGCGATGAAGAGACGCGGCATTACTCAAGAAATGATGCATAGTAGGACAGGGATTTCTAAGCCAACACTACGTAAAATATCAAAAGGTGATCCTTCCGTTTCACTTGGTCACTACGTTAAGGTTTTGGCAGTCCTAGGCTTGTTAGACGACCTAACCAAGGTTGCCCGTGATGACGAGCTGGGAAGAAAGCTGCAAGACATCCAATTGCTGAATAAAAAATAAGTGCAGCAGTAGCCCATATCCACATGACTAAAACTTGGCCAGCAAGGTCAGCTTCAGAGAAGAAAGATAGCTATTAAGGGGCTGATTTATACTCAATCAGAACCCGTTTACACTTTTATGCGCATAAAAATGTAAAATTCCGCACTTTTCTGCGCGTAAAAGTGTGCAATGCAAGTTGAGTCCTCTATGCGTTTTACCGAACGGGGGAATGCAGAGGTTGGAGGTCTACACAAAGTGACTTTATGGGTAACAATCTGTAGACCTTGTATTTATTGTGAATTGAAAAGTTTGTTTTACTTTCATTGAAAAAGCGCGGCATTTTCCTGTTTGCGCTGATCCAATGTCTTAGCAATCGCAGACACTGTTGTTTTACTGATCCCTTGCTGCTGTGCCATATACGTAAATTGGCTGATAGCTTCTGCCACTTCTTCAATGACTTGCCTTGCATCATTCCAATTCGCAAAGCCAGCACTGGTCGCTAGTTTTTGCATCATCTTAAGCGGTGGCGCTTTGCCATAACCACCGAACGCAGTGGCGTGTTCGTTGAATGGATGTGGGCTGTAGGTAACATCGTAAAAAGGGGCAGGATCCCATTGACCGTCATCCGCTTGCAAAAACGCCCAGTTTTTACTGTGGTCGTCTTGATTAGACGACAGCAGGTTAAAAATGGCACGGCGAAATTGCAGCTGCCCAGCGGCTGGCGATTTACACAACTGACGGCTGGCTTTAATTAAATCAATGTAATCTAAACTTGGCGTTCGAAAGTCTGCATCCAGCAGCCCGCAAGCGCTGTGCATATGCAATCGACCTGAACTGCGATTGCCGCGCTCCGTGACATAATCAAAACGCTTAAGCGCCAACCAGGCAGACGCACCGCTTGTAGGTGGTGCTTCAATGAGTTGCCAAACTGGTGGTTGACACTTAGCTTGTTCAGCCATTTGTAAATAAACCGCCTCGCACAAACCTTCTTCATGGCCAAGTGCGAGATTTTTAGAGGTAAACTTAATCAGCCAAGCCTCATCTCCAAGCTGAGCGAAGGTTCGACAATGCTGAGTTTCCCCAGCAGGCATATAAATTTGTGCCTTAGGTCTTGCCCCACCCGAACTACCTCCGGCGACTAATGCGGCCAATACCTGTTGCGTATGCCCATCTAACTCGTCGTGATTATCATCCATATAATCTGACACCGAAGAATCGAACAACGTTTGTGCTTCTAAGCCTAACGTCGCTAAATCAATATCCGCGTGCGTAGTGGCTGAAAACTCAGACACCGGAGAAAAAGACAATGCTCCCATGCCTTTATCACCGACAAAGGCCAATCTATCCATCGCCGTTAATTGATTAGGTAGGATGCCCTTTTGCCGGAAAATACGATCTTGTAACAACATGCCCCAGCCATCGGGCAAACAATCTCCAAATACGCCATGTACACCTTGGTGTGGCTGCTTAGGTGCGACTTGAACTTGTATGCTCGACTGCAAAGTAAAAGGAGATAAATTACCAAACTGCTGCAAATAGCTGTCTGCATACTGAAAAAAAACACCTTGCCGATTCTGCGCCAAGACCCCTACTGCAACCTGCTCACCTGAACTTAAGGTGCGAGTCACGGCGAGTTTTTGAATGGGTTTAAAACTCATCTTTTAGCACCTCATCAATACTAGAGGGCATAGTGACCCGTTCTTTGCTAGGTTGTGTGAGTTGATAGAGCCTCTCTAGCGAATCAAGGGTCTGCCATAGCAACAGCAATTGGCGAAATGAAATTTGCCCAGTCAGCTCAAATTTCTTAATGGTGGCCGCAGGTACACAGCTTCGCTCAGCAAGCGCCGCTCGTGACAGCTTTGCCTGCTTTCGTAACTCACGTAAATAAGCCGCATAGGCTTGGCTTACATCGGTATCATCAAGTAAGGTAAAATTCATCCGCAAAGACCGAGTGGATACAGTTATATCCATTATAGCGAAATAAAACAGAAATTGGATACTATTGTATCCGACAACGGATGAGGTGTTGAAAAATCACTCGATAAAGCCCTTCAAAACTGCTATGTTTTAGCTCTAACAGCAGCATAAAAACGGCACTGTTTTTCCGTAGTTTTAGCCAAGAAGCACCACTAAGATTTAGTAAAAGCCATAGGCAAGTGGTGGGCAGTTTGGTGGGCAAACAGGCATTTTTGAACGGTTTATGTTCGATAACTCATTGAGTTTGTTAGGGTCTAGGCCGCTACTCAATGAGCAGATCCAGAATATTGAGTGAGAATTGACTCCTTTCATTAGTTTCATCCTGGCCGCTTAATTTAGCGGCTTTTTATTATTACCCCTTTAATAAATCACCGCTATCAGTGATATATAATTACTCTTACCTAACAACACACATAAGTTCACCGTTATTGGTGATTATATTTGAAATTTCTTAAAACCACTCTATAATCACCAGTTATGGTGAACAATACTCAGTAGTCTTAACCTCATGGCCAAGAAAGTAACCGCTTCAGACATGCCAAGTACCGACTTTATTGATAGCGCAGAGATACTTGGGCAACTAATCAAAGCCAAGCGCACAGGACTAGGCATTAAACTGGCCGACTGCGCAGCGCTATGCGGGATCGGCATTAATACCTTGTCACGTATTGAAAACGGTAATGCAAATTGTACCTTAGCTGCGGTTTTTTCTGTTCTGAATGGACTGGGTATTAAACTGACATCGAAAGCGCTAACGCCGGCAGCGCACTCCTCATCAGACGAGGAATGGGTTTAACCAATGGCGAACACCCATGCATATCAACTGATATGTAAATTACGGTGATGATGTTATCGGCACATTGGCTCTGGATAGCCCTACAAATCTGTTAAGACTAAGCTATTCGCCGCAATGGCAACAACATGGGTTTGCCATTTCACCACATTTGCCGCTTAACAACCGGCATACGCCAGAGGTTGCCTACAACTACCTTGATAAACGCCCGAATCAACGGCTGTTACAGGCATTTTATTTCATACCGGCGAGCCTGATGATGCACAGATCACAAGCTATCAGCACTCAGGGGTGGACAGACTTATTGTGGTGCCGATTGCCAGCAGTGATGCCTATCTGCCCGAGGAGCGAGCCGCCCGGATTTGTTCACTCACCACGAGTTTACCGTTTAGCCATCTTTGCTTCCCCGATACAGTACTCGGCGGCGCTGACATTGGCCGACGCGTTGCGGTAAGTCTGGGTCAGCGGCCATGCACCGGGGTCTGGAAGCTGGAAAACCACCAGCTGATCTGCCGCGGTGCAGCGGGTAAAACCGATATTACCCGGCCATTATCACAGGTGATTATCGCGCTGGAACAATGCGCTGATCAGATAGATGAAAGCCGCCACGAGTGCAAACGGCTGCAAGCTGAAGTAACCACCAGTGTCGCCACCCGTATCGAAGATTTAGGTAAAGCGAAAGTGGACCCCAACGATATCGATCTCACCGAAGCCAACTTTATCCTTTCCGGCGGCAACGGGATTGCCGACTGGGCACATTTCCATGACGCTGCCCGTTTACTGGGTGCTACCGAAGGCGCCAGCCGCGTGGCAGTAGACGATGGCTTTATGCCACGGGAACGACAGGTTGGGGCTACCGGCAAGTGGGTCACAGCCAGAGTGTATATTGCGGTGGGTATCTCTGGTGCCATTCAGCATATGCAGGGCATTGGCCAGTGTCAGAAGGTCATTGCGATTAATACTGATGATAGCTGTAACATGGTAAAACGTGCCGACCTGAGCGTGATAGCCGACAGTGACGAAGTACTAACAGCGCTGATAGCGGCGCTCAACACTGATACCAGCGACAGTGCTGCCACCAGCGATGTAAGCGATGCGTTGCTGTAGTACTTTAATGCTGAAGATGCCAGTTTACCCTATGTATTGCTCACCGGTACCCGCAGCGAAATAGGCGAGTCCTCCGGCTGTTTGCCGTATTTGCTGGCAGACAAATTAAACATCCCTTTTATTCCTAATATCTGCGCTATCCTGGCAATAGATGTAGCTGCAGGCTATGCAGAAGTGATGCAGAGTCTGCCCCGCGGTCAGCGCCGCAAGCTAAAAACCCAGCTACCGTTTATGGCTTCGGTGGGTATGGCGGCGCCCACGCCAAGACAATCCTCTTTTGGCGTAGCCCGTCGCGGCATTGTGCAAACTATAGAGTCGATTAATCCAGCCGCGGACAGCCAACAGGCCTCATGGCATACGGGACCAGCCCGCAAGCGGCCAAAGCGTTTAAAAGTGGTCAAGGCCAAAACCGCCGCCGAGCGTTTTAAAGCCGCTACCGCCAAGATACAAAGCTCAGGCGGAGAAAAGATATACGAGGTGGATAAAGCCGCCGAAGCGATACTGAAAATGCTTAAGGAAGAAAAAGTCCTCTAAAACGCCTGCGGTTTGGTAAACGGCAGTGATGTGCCATACTCCCGGTGTTTACCAAGGAGTACTTCATGAGCCAATACCAAGAAATATTACTGGCCGCACGCCCTGATGGAAATCCCATCGGTCCGCATTTATTTAAGGTCGTTAGCCAGGACATTCCACAGCCGGCGACTGGCGAACTGCTGGTTAAGCAAACCCATATGTCAATGGATCCGGCCATGCTGGGCTGGATGATGCCCGATGAAGACAGCTATATCCCGCCGGTAGCTCTTAATACCCGGATGCGTTCCAGTGGCTACGGTGAAGTCATCACGTCGAACCACCCCGACTTCTCGCCGGGCGATAAAGTCATGGGTATGATGGGCTGGACTGAATATACTCTGAGCGACGGTAAAGGGCTGAATAAATTACCGCCCGGCGTCGACGGCGAAACGGCTCTGGCAGTGTTTGGCTTGCCCGGTCTGACCGCCACCCAGGGGTTATTTCACATCGGCAAACCCCGGGCCGGTGAAACCCTGGTAGTAACCGGCGCAGCAGGCTCAGTCGGGTCCATGGTTGGCCAGTTAGCCAAAGCCGAAGGACTGCGGGTAATCGGCGTGGTCGGCAGTGACGAAAAGGCAGACTGGATAGTCAACGAGCTGGGCTTTGATGGCGCAGTCAATTACAAAACCGATGATTTAGCCCCTAAGCTTAAAGCGCTGACTCCACAGGGCGTTGATATCTTCTTTGAGAATACCGGCGGCCCGGTACAACAACACATTTTTGATCGCATGAATGTACACGGCAGGGTAGTGGTCTGCGGCATGATTGCCGATTACACCGCCGCTTCACCCGCGCCGGGGCCAAATTGGATCCCACTGATAAAGAAACGTATTTTAATTCAGGGTTTTGCTATGCCCGACCACTTGCATGAAGCGGGCAAGCTGCTACACAAGCTGAGTCCTTATGTGGCCGAAGGCAAAATACGCTACCGGACACATGTATTAGAAGGATTGGAGAGTGCTATGAGTGCACTGAATCTTTTCTTCACCGGCGCCAATAAAGGCAAGCTACTGGTAAAACTATAATAATAACCGGAGGTGCTGCACCGTTACCCTTTGGTCAGCACCATATCCACATGAGGAATGCCATCTTCGAGGTAATCCTCGGAGTTACGGACAAAACCAAACTGCTGATAAACCTGCTGGAGATAGACCTGAGCGCCAATTTGTATGTCCTGATCCGGCCAGTACCGCTGACATTCTTGCAACGCTTTTTGAATTAACAGCTGCCCGTACCCCTCACCTCTGGCCTGCTGTGCTACCACTACACGGCCAATACTAACCTGAGGAAAACTCACGCCCGGAGGGAGTAATCTTGCATAAGCCACCAGCCCGTTTTCGGTAGTGCCCAACAGGTGATAAACACCGTTCATTCTGTCTTTGTCATCCAATTCAGGGTAAGGGCAATTTTGCTCTACCACAAACACATCGGTGCGCAGTTTAAGTAATTCATAGAGCTGATCGGTAGTTAATTGAGAGAACGGTAACGAATACCAGTTAAGCATAAGGACCTCCGCGACTTAGCTGGCAGAGATGATTCCTGATCCTCTCGCCCATTGCAATTATTTGCTACTAATAGCGCCATTAGAAAGCCATTCCGAGCCGAAAAAACACCACAATTATTTAACATTCTGCGCAGTTAAATAGGCAAGTTATTAATAATTCGTAATTTATTAATTAAAATCAATAAATGGCAATATAAACACAACCCACTGTTTTTAATACAAATAAACCCTGGCACGCCATCTAAAGCCAACCACACCTCGGCATAACGCGTTAATAGGATGTTGACTGTAGTATTATCATACAATAGTATCAACGACCGAATAATAACAATAATAAAAAATTGAGAGCTCGACTGACTAAGGTCGATACCTTACAACGCGCCAGGATTTTCACAATTGGACGATACACCTGTGAACTGCGCATTAACACCTACTTGGAGATAATACATGTTTAAACGTGCTCAACTTGCCAGCGCCGTTTTATTCGCACTTTCCGCTCAGCCTTTGTATGCCCAGGACACGAACAGCATTCCCAACGAAGATGAGGTTGAAGTTATTGATGTACGCGGGGTAAAAGCCAGCCTTAACTCTGCACAGAACATTAAAATGAACGCTTCGAACATTTCTGATCTTATTGTGGCTCAGGATATCGGTAAGTTACCGGATAACAGCGTTGCCGCAGCCCTGCAACGAGTTACGGGTATCCAGGTTGCACGTACCAACGGTGAAGTTGCCCAGGTATTGATTCGTGGTTTACCTGATGTAGTGACTACTATGAGCGGCCGTAATATCTTCACTACCACAGGTCGTTCTATCTCACTGGCCGACATTCCAGCCGACCTGGTGTATTCCGTTGATGTTAAAAAATCTATCAGCGCCGCCGATATCGAAGGCGGTATCGCCGGTAGTATCGACATTCAGTTACGTCGTCCGTTTGATTTTGATGACGGCTTTTCAGCCGCCGGTAACCTGCGCTATGAATACAGTGATGAAGCGGAGTCATGGAACCCGGTAGGCAGTATTACCATCAATAATAACTGGGAAAACAGCAACGGCCGCTTTGGCGCCATGTTGAGTGTTTCTCATCAGGATCGCGACTTCCAGGACCAGGTAAACTTTGTGACCGCACCGTTTATCCTGCCCGACAGCGTGGTAAACAATCCTAATTCTGCGCCGCTTAATGTAGCCGGCGCGCCGGCAATGGCGCCCAACGTGATAGGTGGTTACTTCCGCTACGGCGACCGTACGCGTGATTCATTCAATGCCAGCTTCCAGTGGGAACCCAATAGCAACAGTTCATATTACCTGGACGTGTTCGGCGTAAATTACGAACAAAACAGCCAGTTAAACTTCTGGGTACCGCTACCTAGCTGGGGCGGCTGGGGCCAGGGCTACGTAGAGTCGTATAAAGAAGGCTCCAACGTTGCGCAATCGGTGGTTCGTCCGGACGCACCAGGCACTATTACCAGTAACCAGTCGTTCTTTAATGAGTCTGATACTTATCAGTTTGCCCTGGGTGGTGAATGGTATTTCGACAACGTAACCGTTAAGTCTGACCTGGCTTACACCGATACCGAAGCGAATAACCGTGGTTTCATTCTGGATTTAGCGTTCTTTGCTGACACCATTATCTATGACTTCGACAAAAACGGCGCCGGTATCTCCGACGTTCAAATCCTTAACGGCGACGGTCAGCCTTATGACATGACCGATCTGAGCCAGTATTATCTGTGGACCAACTTCGATTCACGTGGCCACCAGGAAGGGGATGCCATCGACTGGACCCTCGATGCCAACATTGCGCTGGACTCCTGGATCCACTCTGTAGACGTAGGTATGCGGGTTAATAATCGCTCTGCGTTCAACCAGGAAGCAGATACCGCAGGCCGGGGTAACATTTCAGGCCGCGATATTCCATTAACCGAATTCCCTGGCCTGGAAGACTACTCACCGAGCGGTTACATGAGCGACGTGACTAACCTCAACAATACCCAGTGGTTAACGCCGAATGCCGGTTACCTGTTGAGCAACCGTGCCGATATCCGCGAAGCCATGGGTTACTCTCGTGCCGAGCCGGATTTCCTGCCAGCCCGGTATTACGACAACACCGAGAAAAACTACGCCCTTTACGCGCAGGCAAACTTCAGCAACGAGTTTGGCGATATGCTGCTTGATGGTCAGGCGGGTTTCCGTGTAGTGCGTCTGGAGTCTGAACTGAACGGTAACAGCATTACCGACGGTGTAGTAGAGCCGATTACGGTTGATACCAGCGCCACAGAAGTGCTGCCAGCGGTGAACCTGCGTTTACAGGTTACCGACGAAGTCTTCCTGCGGGCTGCTTATGGTAAAACCATTAAGCGTCCTAACTTTGCCGACCTGAACCCCAGCGCCTCTTACTTTCTGCCAACAGAAACAGGCTCGATTGGTTACGGTAACGGCGGTAACCCTGAGTTAAGCGCGGTTGAGTCACAAAACTACGACCTGGCAGCTGAATGGTACTTTGGCGAAGCCAGCTCATTAACCGGTACTTTGTTCTACCGAGACATCGACGGATACGTGAAATACGTGGCCAACGAAGAAATTGTAGACGGTCGTGATTTCTCGATTACCCGCCCGGTTAACTCTGGCGCCGGTTCACTGGAAGGGGTTGAGCTTGCTTATACCCAGTTCTTTGAAAACCTGCCAGCAGTTCTGGATGGTTTAGGTGTGCAGCTAAACGCCACCTTCATGGATCACGAAGCAGAAAATGCGGAAGGGGTAATGGAGCCACTGCCAAACGTGTCTGATGAGTCTTACAACGCTATTTTGATGTATGAGCGTGAAGGCCTGAACGTTCGTTTAGCCTACAACTGGCGTAGTGAATGGTATGGTAGCTTCAACGAAGTGGGCGACCAGCCGGGCAGCTCAGTGGTTCACGATCCAATCGGCTCTTTAGACTTCTCCATTAACTACGACGTTAATGAGAACCTGACTGTAAGCTTCGACGGTACCAACCTGACCGACGATGTGGCAAACGACTACTTCGGCGGTGATTCATCTGAAGATGCCCGTCTGTACCCGCGTGATACTTATATCCGCGACCGTACATTTGCCCTGGGTATCCGCTACAGAATGTAATCAGTTCTACCCTGTTACTACTATAAAACCCCGCTCCGGCGGGGTTTTGTTTTTCTAGCATCCCCTAATCAGTACCGCCCATGGTCCAGCAAAAACAGCGACTTAAACTGCCATAGTACAAAAGTACTGTAGCTCAGCGGTCACAATTCCTGTTGACTGTCAGAAAATGGCGTCTGTATAAGACCATTGATAAAACTTACAAAAAGTCGTTGCTATGCAGTTAACAATAAAAAATAAGCTTCGGGCGCTGGCAATTTTACCGGTACTGTTTCTTAGTGTGTTTCTCCTGTTTTTAAACAAATATGAAGCGGAATCTCTGGTTGAATCGCAACTCAGGGAAACCCGCAAGCAACTACTGAACGTTAAACATCAGGAACTTAAGCACTATATCGAACTTGCCCTCTCATCGGTAAGCGACCTAACGACAGATCCTGCTAACCGGGCAGAGGGGCTGGCCCGTTTACGCCAGCAGCAGTTTGGCGACAACGGTTACTTTTTTGGCTACGACAGTCAGGGCACCCGACACTTACTGGGTAGCAGTGATACCGGCCTGGGTGAGAACTTCTGGGATCTTCAGGATAAGAAATCACAATATATTGTGCGCGACCTGGTATCCACCGGGAAACAGGCCAACGGCGGTTACTATGTTTACTATTTTCCTCGTCTCGGCGAGAGTACCCCCGTGCCCAAATTATCCTATGTTCGCTACATTCCGGCCTGGGACATTGTGATCGGTGCCGGCTTTTACATTGACGATATTGATAACTACATCAGTACCTTAAGGGAAGAAGCCAGCGAAGCCCGGCAGGCTACCTTTATTCTGACCCTGGTAATAACGGTAACGGTATTACTGATTGCCGTTGGCACGTCGTTTTTAATTTCCCGGGGGATCCTACAGCGCCTGCTATCGTTGAGTAACTCATTCCATGAGCTCACGCAGGGTGATGGTCATCTCACTCAGCGTGTAAAAGACAGTGGTAACGACGAAGTCAGCGGACTGGCGCGTAACTTTAACGGCTTTGCCTCACGCATCCATCAGTTAATCAGCCAGGTAGCGTCACAAAGCGAATCCGCATACCAGTCGACCACTGCCATCAGCAGCGATACCAAGCACGCGGATGAACAACTGCGTAAAGGCCAGCAAAGCAGCCATACGGTATCGGGCTTTGTTGGCGATTTGGTGACCTCAGCCCGAGAAGTTGCCACCAACGCCACGCAAACCGCTAGGGCAGCGAGCCAGGTGAAAAGCCACTGCGATGAAGCGAATCGTGCCATTGATGAAACCGTAGCAGTCATGAACGGACTGGAGTCTGAAATATCCGTATCTGCCGAGCAAATCGCCACCCTGCAAAAAGACGTAGTGGAAATAGGTAAAGTACTGGCGGTGATTAACGGTATCGCCGACCAGACCAACCTGCTGGCCCTAAACGCGGCGATAGAAGCGGCCCGCGCCGGCGAACAGGGCAGGGGCTTCGCAGTGGTGGCCGATGAGGTGCGCGAGCTGGCAAAACGAACCCAGGGCAGCACAGACGTGATCAGCCAAACCATTGTGCGCCTTGAGCAATCGGCAGCTAATGCGGTAGAAACCATGACAGTAAGCAGCGCTAAAAGTGTTCAGGCCAGTCAGGTAACCCAACAATCACAACAAGCGCTTAGCCAGGTGAATACCGCGCTGGCAACCATTAACGCTATGAGTGATTCAACGGCAGCAGAAACGGAGAGTCAGGTAGCGTTAGGCGATCAGTTACAGCAACATGTAGGCGATCTGGTCGCGACCCTGCAGCATATCGTCGAGCGGGCGGAAGTCAGCCAGCAAACGGCCGATACACTTGCCGGTCAGATGCAGTCACTGCGGCACCTGATGGCGCAGTTTGTTATTTAGTCTGCGCCTCATCACCGCTAAACCGTGGGGTAAACATTATTTTACCGGGCGTGATATCGAGGCTTAACGGCACATTACTCAGCCATGCCAGACCACCTTTGGCAGTATCAATCCGGTATACCGGATGCGAAGCCAGGTAACCGTTAAATAAGCCCATGTAACGGTCTGCCAGCGGCGTCAGATTACCTTTAAAGCCTGCTGCATCAATTTCGCTGTGGGTCAGCTTGAGCGAGCGAACATACAACGCTTTTTCCTGCTGATTATAATAAGGCTCGCCCTCCAGACCTAACTTCACCTTTGCCGGGTATTTCAGTCCAAACACTGACACGCTGGCAGTCGCATCAGCCTGCAGCGCAACCACCGAGCGGTTATCCGGTCCCACGGTGACATCGAGCGATTCAACACTCAACATTACCGGTATACCCGCCACCGATGTCTTCTCGCTAAGTTGGTCGATTTGCTTTAACAACCCTTGCTCAATGTCATGCTCAGTGACTGTATAGGAGGCAATGGAAGAAAGAGTGCTACAGGCGCAGATAAGACCTAGCAACGTAGCAAGAATAAAGCTTCTTAATAACATGTAGCGTACCGGATGAGTTTCAACCCGGTTAATCCTACACCAAAACAACTAAACAAAGCGTTTTTTATGGTTAAAGGCCCGCTCGTTGGCGGGCCTTTTCCTTCTATCTGTCAATTCTCCGGACTACAGGGTAAATAGCACCTTCACCGAATCATTAACCGCTGCCGCATCGACAAAACCAATCGCACTATCCGAGCTGCTGACTGTGGTCAGCACTTCGGCATCATTGCCGAGCTCTTTCGGTGGTCGTCCGCCACCGGTAAACGCCAGTTTTGCCCAGTAAGCTTTATACTGCGAAGCGTTGCGCGACAATACCTTGTCGATAAACTCATCCGCGGCGGCGCCTTTTTGCATAAAGGGGGTCAGAGATTTATCTTTACCAAGAAAAATCTGCGCCACCTGATCTTTATCCACGGCCCCCGAATAACCCGGATTAACCACCACAGCCACTTCAGCCTTAGCACCACCGGCAACAATCAGCATACTTAACAATGCCAGTTTCAGGGGCAAACGTTTAATCAAATGAATCATCATGCTTCCCCTTAAAACACGGTAACGATAGCGGCTTGCAAGGCGCCGGATTTATCACCACCGAAGAGTTCCGTGTGGGTGTACTCAAATTTCATGGCTGCCGAGGAATGAAAATCCCAGCGCAGGCCAACCGAATAAAATGGCAGTGAGTATTCGCGGGTCGCCAGTACCGCTTCAGTTTGCGCGTACAAGGCATCAAGCCCCGGATCTACACCCAGTGGCACCTGGTTAATGGCGTCACGGTAAGGCTTGCTAACGTCTTCGCCCATGGTGGCGTGGACCATAAAGTTATCGAAGCGTTTACCCACAGAAACCATCCAGGGCTCATAGTCGCCAATCAGCGTTTCATCCAGTGATGAAGGAATATATTCGGCCACAAATAACCAGTCCTGATTATCAAAAATTACACCGAATTCCAGGCCTTCAGACTTATCCTCATTAACGTCCAGCTCACTGCCGACTTCAGGAAACGGCGTCATTTGCCAGGCCGCCACCAGCGGTTCGAGGCCCAGTTCACCACTAAAATCAAACTGCAGATAACTACTGCGGAAAGTCCACCAGCCATAATTAACACTGGCGACCACACTGATAATATTCTCCATCTGATAGTCGTTACCCTGGGATTCAAAATCCTCGGTGCCGTAATACAGGCGCAAATTGACCATCGCATCGCCAACCGTTAGATCATGAATTGAGGCAATACCATCAATGGAGTCGAACGGTGCCTTATAAACTTCTCCGGGAGGCGCTATCCAGTGATAGGCATAAGACACATCCAGGTAGTCAGAGTAGAGATACATGGGTATTCGCTGCCGACCGGCCTGAATTCGCCAGGACGGACTGACCTCATAGGATAGAAACGCCCAGGTAAACTCAGGCTCCCAGTCGTCTCTGCCCCGTGCCCGTATCTGCACCGTTGCACTTAAATCGTCGGTAAGGTCGGAGTAGGCCTGTAAGGCAAAGAATGAGCCGGTTTTAAAATTAACATTGTCATCATAGCCTCTCACTTCTACGTCGCTGTCGGTTGCCACACCGCCAACCACGCTGGCAAATCCACTAAAATTGACATCAGCATTAACACTAAAAGGCAAGGTTGCCAGCGCCGTAGCCGCTGCAAGAATTGGTTTATTCATAGTTTTTTCCGGATTAATAGTAACTCAGTAAGCCGCCTGCCGGCGGCGCCTCGTTTTTATCTTCCCCCGTTATCCCCGGGGTTTTAAAGTCGCTTCAACCTCGTCATACCCTGAACTGTCTGGCGATATTTTCGAGATTTTTAGCTAATCCAGCCAGTTCCGTGCTGGCTGAAGCAAGTCGGTCAGAATTCTGAGAGGTTTCATCCGTGCGGGCATATATCTCATCCACAAAACCAACGATTTGCCGTGCAACCGCCTGCTGATCGTCCGTCGAGCTGGCAATCTGGCCATTCATGGCGCTAATTCGGCTGATGGTGTCGGCAATAACCACCAGGCTGTCACCGGCCTTATTGGCCTCGGTCACGCTCCCCTCAGCCTGCGACGTGCCGCTGGACATCACTGAAACAGCCTGATGAGCAGCGGTTTGTAAGCGTTCGATAGTTTGTTGAATTTGTTCTGTTGATTGTTGAGTTCTGGAGGCCAGGGTACGCACTTCGTCGGCCACAACAGCAAAGCCGCGGCCCTGCTCACCGGCCCGGGCCGCCTCGATGGCCGCATTGAGTGCCAGTAAGTTGGTTTGCTCGGCAATGCCTTTAATAACATCGAGCACAACACCCACCTGATTAGAGTCATTTTCGAGCTTTCTGATGACTTCAGCGGTTTCTTCTACATTCTGGGCTAAGGCCTGAATATTGGTAACCGTGCTGTTGACCACCTGCTGACCGTTATTAGACGCCGATGAAGCCTCGTCTGCGGCTCTGGCTGCTTCTGCGGCGCTCTCGGCCACGGCAATCACCGAGTGATTCATGTTATCGACAGCCTGCTTGGCATGGACGGCCGCGCCCTGTTGCTGACTAATATTCTGATTGGTCGTGTCGGTTAGCTGATTCAGGTTCTGAGCAAGATCAGACAGGGGCAGGGTGGTATCAACAATGTCTTTAACCACCCTTTGGAGTTTTTCCATAAAGCGGTTGAAGTATTTAACCAGATCGCCCACTTCATCCTGCGCGTTAGTCTGAATACGAATAGTCAGATCGCCGTCTTCCTCAGCGATGTCGCGCAGAGATTTAACCACCCGGGTTAAATTACCGGTAATGGTTTTAGTCACCGGGATAGCCGTACCAAATAACACCAGCGTGGTTAACCCGCCCATCACAAGGCCCAGCCAAAACAGGAAATCCTGAGCGCTGTTGTATTGTTCAAAGGCTTTTTCAAAAGTGTGCTGCCGGCTACTTTTAAATCCGTTGAGCTGATTTATCGCCTCATCGTAGCGGCTATTCATGGTTTCGAGCTGATCACCGAGGGTGGCAAAGTCCGCAGTGTTGTCCAGAATGGAACTGGTCAGCGATAAGGCCATTTCGCTGTAGGCATTGAAGGTATTAAGAATCGTATTAATGTCGCCGGATAATTCCGGTGCAACCCGGCTTATGGAGGTCAGATCGGCCCTCACCACGTCGGCTTTCTGCCTGGCAGCGTCTACCGCATCAATATCGCCGGTGGTTACAGAAGAGGCCAGTATGTCGCGGACTTTTTCCATATTGGTTAACGCTGAAGTGCTTAATTGAAGGGCCGGAAAGTCAACGTTTTGGGCGGTCTCAAGCTCGCTGGCATTTTGTGCAGATACCACACTGTTGATAATCACAAAAATAGCAAAGCTGAGCGTACCAATAATGGGAATAAGGAGAATTTTTTGCCCGACAGTCAGCCTCAAAAGTAAGTTCATGAACGCTATAGCTCCAGAGATATAAATACAACAAGACGGTCTAAAACACCGCACCTATACCATGAAAAGTAGTTCACAAACCCTTATTTGCAAGTAAACAGTACGGCGTTTATATTAAAAACAGCGTCTTATGTGATCTTGCTCAAAGAGGTCATGATCGGGAGCAAAGCCACAACAAAGGAGACATTATGCGTTGGTTTATTTGTTTAATCGGGCTGGTTTGCCATTCAGCTTTAGCCACAGATAAGGAAGCTGTTGATAATGTAATCAGCAACTTACATAAGTTTGCTGCACAAGCTAACTATGTCAGTTATTTTGCGCAGTATGACGAGGGAGCCATATTTATTGGCACCGACGCGTCGGAAACCTGGACGCTGGAAGAATTTAAGAACTATGCGAAACCGGTTTTTGACCGGGGGTCTGGCTGGACGTATAAATCCAGGGAGCGTCACATTTACTTTTCGCCCAACAAGGGTGTCGCCTGGTTTGATGAGCTGCTGGATAATGCTTCACTGGGATTGACCCGGGGCACTGGCGTGCTGGTTAAAACCGAGGCAGGCTGGAAAGTCACTCAGTATCACTTAACCATTCCAATTCCCAATGACATTGCCGACAGGGTAGCCGAACAAATCAAAGCCTATAACGGAATGCACTGATTGGCTGAGACCCGCCGGAAATGGCGGGTCTGCATAGTCGATGACTTAGTTGGTGATAGGCTGTATAGACAGCTCTACCCGGCGGTTTTGCTGACGGTTCTCAGCCGACGTATTGGCCACCTTAGGCTGGTACTCGCCCATGCCCACCGTGGTGATCCGCTGGCCATTTACACTGTATGACATCAACAGGTTTTTTACTGCATTAGCACGGCGCTCGGAGAGTGCCTGATTGTATTCTTCAGCACCGGTATCATCGGTATGGCCTTTAATCATTAGCACAGTTTTTTCGTATTCGTTTAAAACTAATGCCACGTCGTTTAACACCGGGTTGAAGTTAGGGCTGATAGCAGATGAGTTGGTGGCAAAGGTAATATCGCCCGGCATAATCAGGTGTAATGTATCGCCTTCACGCACAACGTCTACGCCAGTATCGGCCAGTTCTTCGCGCAGCGCTTCTTCCTGTTTATCCATGTAGTTACCAATTGCACCGCCCGCAATGGCACCAACTACCGCGCCCCAGGCGTAACGGCTTTTGTCGTTATCGCCGGTGGCTTTACCTAATAAGGCACCAGCCACCGCACCTATAGCGGCCCCACGCTGAGTGTTGTTGCTGTTGGCACAACCGGTTAAAGAAATAGCAGCAGAAACGGCACACACTAATAATAGCTTTTTCATAATTTCCTCAGATAACTTACGCATACAGTGTAAC
>NZ_CAJXQY010000049.1 GCF_913058315.1 uncultured Alteromonas sp.
TGGACAAAATCCACAGTAATGACACGGTTAATTCAAAAAGCGCGCGCTTTATACCATGTAGCGCCCGCCATCTCAAGTTAAAGTTAGGTTTCAAGGCGCTGAACACACCATTTTAAGCACGCTAAACCCCACAGGCGCTATACACAAGCAGCGGTATTCGCTAACATACAGCCTTTTGAAAATGACGAACGAGTAGCAAGTCTTTATTCCGTCATTTATTCAACCGTCTAAAATAAAGAGGACTCAGGTGGCAGCAATAATTAAAACCGCTGAAGAAATCGAAAAAATGCGCGTAGCCGGAAAGCTGGCTGCAGAAGTATTAATGATGCTTGGCGAACACGTTAAAAAAGGCGTGACAACCGAAGAGCTTAATACTATTTGTCACGATTACATTGTTAACCAGCAACAAGCGATTCCAGCGCCACTTAATTACGGACACCCGCCGTTCCCTAAATCGATCTGTACTTCGGTGAACCATGTTATCTGCCACGGTATTCCCGCTGATAAAAAGCTCAAGGACGGCGACATTGTTAATGTCGATGTTACTGTGATCAAAGACGGCTATCACGGCGACACGTCAAAAATGTTTATGGTAGGTAAGCCCAGCATTATGGCCGACCGTTTGGTGAGAGTGACTCAGGAATGTCTTTATAAGGCTATCAAGGAAGTCAAACCCGGCATGCGCCTGGGCGATATTGGCCATATTTGTCAGACTCACGCTGAAGCGCACAATTATTCGATTGTTCGCGAGTACTGCGGACACGGCATTGGAGCAGGCTTTCACGAAGAGCCGCAAATCGTTCATTACGGCCGTCCAGGTACCGGTGACGAACTGGTCCCCGGCATGTGCTTTACCATTGAACCCATGGTGAATGCCGGTAAGCGCTATTCGAAAATACTGCCCGACCAGTGGACAGTAGTCACCAAAGACCGCAGCCTCAGTGCACAATGGGAACATACCCTGCTGGTCACCGAGGATGGTGTTGAAGTGCTGACCCTTCGGGACGATGAAGATCTCGAGAGAGTTTATCACCACAGTTAATTGCTAATGCCGCCTCAGGGCGGCATTCGCTTGCTTAAGCGGCAAAAAGTGCCGGGTTAATCCCTGCGGATTAATTCACAGAGTGTTCTGAAGTATTCATTGGGTGAGTTGTGAAATTAAAATCGTTATGTGAAGAAATCGCTACCATCGACGCTGTCGACGACATCAAATCGATCAAACATCTGGTGTCACAAAGTTACAAGTGGTTAGAATCAGCCTTTACACTGCAGCCCATCGACGAACTGGTGACCGGTCGCGCGATATTTATCGACACCCTGCTGCAGCGCCTTTGGTCACTGTTTGGTCTGGCCAATGAAAAAGGCCTGACCCTGTGCGCCGTAGGCGGTTATGGTCGTGGGCACTTGCAGCCCTATTCAGATATCGATTTGCTGATTGTCAGCAAAAAACCTCTCAAGCGGGATGTACAGGAAAAAGTCGGCCAGTTTATTACCCTGCTGTGGGATATTAAGCTCGATGTCGGGCAGTCGGTGCGCACCATAAAAGAAACGGTAAAACTGGCCAAGGAAGATATCTCCATTGCGACCAATCTGGTGGAAAGTCGTATGCTCAGTGGCTGCGACCAAACCTTTGTGGACATGTGGCACGCCGTAAACGAAAAAGATACCTGCTGGACCAGCAAGGCCTTCTTTGCCGCCAAATACGACGAACAAAAAGCCCGCCACGCGAAGTTCAATGGAACTTCATACAATCTTGAACCCAATATTAAGGAAAATCCCGGTTGTTTACGGGACATTCAGTCGATTGGCTGGGTCGCTAAGAAGCATTTCAAAGAATACGATGGCAAAGGCCTGGTGGGGCATGGCTACTTCACCAAAGACGAGCTCGATGAGTTAGTCGAATGTCGCATGTCCCTCTGGCGCATTCGCTTTGCCCTGCATCTGGTCGCCGGACGCAGCGAAAACCGCTTATTGTTCGACTATCAGCCGGATGTAGCCGCCATGATGGGTTACGGTGACGACAGTAAAACCGCGGTTGAAAAAATGATGCGGGCCTTTTTCCGCACTGTACGTCGCATCAGCGAACTTAACCAAATGCTGCTACAGCGTTTTCGCTATGACATGCTGAATCAGACTATTCAGAGTCGCAAAACCATCAACGACGATTTTTGTTTGATCGACGGCAATATTTCACCCACGCATAATAATGTGTTTGAATCGCCCGAAGCGATTCTTCAGTTTCTGAAAACTATTGCGGATACACCAGAGACGCAGGGCCTCGATACCAATTGTATCCGCCAGTTACGGAATGCCCGCCGCCGCTTTCAATCGGCCTATTATGTAGAGCGACCAGCTTGCCGAACGCTTATTCTGGAACTCTTCAAGCACCCGCACTTTTTTGATTTCGCCTGGGACATTATGCATCAGTACGGCATTTTGCAGGCCTACCTGCCTGAGTGGGATCACATTGTGGGCATGATGCAGTTTGATTTGTTCCACGCCTACACGGTGGATGAGCATACGCATCGCCTGGTAAAGCATGTTAATCACTATTTTCAACCACACAATACGGAGTTCCCTCGCTGTGGCCGCATAGTACGGAATTTCGACAAGCCTGAGTTGATTTATATTGCCGCAATCTTTCATGATATTGCTAAAGGCCGCAATGGCGATCATTCTACGCTGGGTGCGAAGGACGTCGCGATTTTCTGCGAAGCCCACGGTATTGAAAAAGCCGATGCTGAACTGATTGCCTGGCTAGTGGAAAACCACCTGCTGATGTCGGTGGTGGCGCAGCGCCGTGACATTTACGATCCGGATGTCGTTAACGACTTTGCAATGGCCGTGCGCAGTCATGCTCACCTTAATCTGCTGTATGTACTTACTCTGGCGGATATTCGTGCAACTAACGATAACCTGTGGAACGACTGGAAAGCATCGCTTTTAAGAGAGCTTTACAGTATGACCCAAAAAGCGTTGGATAATGGCCTGCAATGCGGTGTTACGATGCGCGAGCGGGTTGATTCACACAAATCAAAAGCCCTTAAAATGCTGACGGCCGCCAAAGCAGACCCGGCTGGCCTGGATACCTTATGGTCGCGCTTTGAAGACGACTATTTCGCGCGCTTCAAGCCCGAACAAATCAGTTGGCACACCCAGGAAATTCTGGCTTTTGAGCTCGACCACGAAGCTGGCGAGATGCTGATCAAAACCAACAATGACCTGGCCAAAGGCGGCACAGAGCTATTGTTATACGGCGAAGACCGCCCGGCCCTGTTCGCTCAGATTGCTTCAGTGCTCGATAGCCGCAATTGCTCTATTCACGATGCCCATATCGCAGTTACCCGCGATGGTCACGTGTTTGACAGCATTCTTATTTTAGAAAACGACGGTTCGCGCATTGAGGGCGAATCACGACTACGCTCCATAGAACAGGCCATTGACGAGCAATTGTCTAAGCCCGGACGCAGTCATAACAATACCCGCAAGCTTTCCCGCCAGCACAAGCAACTGGATGTGCCGGTTAAAGTGCGCTTCTATTCTTCACAGGATGATGCCACATTAATTGAGCTGGAAGCATTGGACGCGCCGGGAATTCTTGCTAAAGTCGGTCACGCATTCGTAGACTGCAATCTCACATTAAAATTAGCCAAAATTGCCACAATCGGTGAACGCGCGGAAGACGTGTTTATCGTATCGAATGAGCATGGCAAAGCCCTGACGCCGGAAGAACAGACGACGCTTAAAAAGCGGATATTGTTTAAACTCGATCAACTTGAAGATATCAACATACCATGACTGAATTAAAAGCCATTATTGAAGCGGCCTTCGAAGACCGCGCAAGTATTACACCTTCCGCTGCACCTGCTGAAGTTAAACAAGCGGTAAGCGATGCCATTGCCTTACTCAACAGCGGCGAAGCACGTGTGGCCGAAAAAATTGCCGGTGAATGGGTTGTCCACCAGTGGCTGAAAAAAGCAGTATTGCTGTTTTTCCGCCTGCACAATAATGACGTAATGGAAGGCGCAGAAAGCCGCTTCTACGACAAAGTGCCACTAAAATATGCCGATTACACTGCCGAGCAGTTTGCTGCTGACGGCGTTCGTATTGTGCCACCAGCGGCAGTACGTACCGGCTCTTTCGTAGGCAAAAACGTAGTGGTCATGCCGTCTTATGTCAACATCGGCGCATACGTTGGTGAAGGTAGCATGGTTGATACCTGGGCCACGGTTGGGTCTTGTGCACAAATTGGTAAAAACGTACACCTTTCTGGTGGCGTTGGCATTGGCGGTGTACTAGAACCCCTCCAGGCTAACCCGACCATCATCGAAGACAACTGCTTCATCGGTGCCCGTTCTGAAATTGTAGAAGGCGTTATCGTTGAAGAAGGTGCGGTGATTTCAATGGGCGTTTACATCGGCCAGTCTACCCGTATTTATGACCGTGAAACCGGTGAAGTCCACTATGGCCGTGTTCCTGCTGGTGCGGTTGTTGTGCCAGGTAACCTGCCAAGCAAAGACGGCAAATACAGCCTGTATGCTGCCATCATCGTGAAAAAGGTGGATGCAAAAACCCGCGCTAAAGTAGGGATCAACGCCCTGCTGCGTGGCGCTGAATAAGCATTTAGCGGTTACGGTAAAAAGGCGCCTGACGGCGCCTTTTTACTTTTATTTAAACAGCGGTACTAACCGGTTGTACTGATTTATTCTTGTAGCCAAATCGCAAGAGTACTTCGCCGGTTACATCTACAACATGCGCCGTTGCCGCAATACTCCAGATTTGTTCCTCTATGGCCTTGGCCTTATGCAATGCATACAGGCTAACGTATTTTAGTTCTGCACTGATTAACGTCATGTCGGGCTTAGTTGTCGGCGTCAGGTATATTTCTACCGCCATAAACTCGCCACGGTACATAGCTTCTTCAATAAAACGCTGGCAACTTTGCGCGTCATTAAAGCTATTGGCCAAACGGGCAATTATCGCCTTCTTCCCCTGCTTGGCAGTGGAGTCATAGCTCAGCATCACTAATTCCCGCATTGGCAAAGCCACTGATTTAATAGAGTTTAAAGTACAACTTTGCAGGATGCTGTCGCCACTACTATCCCGGAACAAAAACTCAATATTGGCACAATTGTTTTCACCGTTATGGCAAACCAATTGATTTAACTGAATATCACTATCGCTTAATATTGCCTGCGAGGGCACTAACCTGACCCCCTGGGCTGACAGTAAAAATGCAAAGTTCGGATTATTACGGGCATTGATACAGCGCAATGTCAGTGTAATGCCTGGCACGTCCTCTTCTGTTATATAAGAATCCAGACTATGAGCCTGACGTTCAATGACTTTATCGGCAAACTGCCGGGCGGTTTCGCCCAAGACACCTTCTGGAGGGCTCAGGTTCAATAATTTTTGCTCTGCATTGATAGCCTTAATTTCAAAGATCAAGGCGGCACTTTCTGTTGTACCCTGCAAGCTGACGGATTTTGGGCACATCAGCCTGACCCGATCGCCAACATTACCGCCATAAGTCGAGGTTAACTCCATGGTGATGTGGTCAACTGAGACCTCATTAATTAGGCCTTTGGCTAACTCATCTTCACTCTCAGCAACCAGTTTGGAAGGCGCTCGTAGCAAATAAGCGGTCTTCTTTTTGTGCTCGTACAGTCGGTATGGATAAACATTAACGGGATGAAGCGGTTGATTCCCTTTACCTGAAAATACTTTCAATTCTGCAAGCCTGCTCCTATCAATCACGTGGGTAGCATAATGCTCCTGAGCAGATTGTGAAGTGACATCCGTGATATGAACCGTATATCGCAACTGTTTTAAATGAGACTGTAATCTGGCAGACGGCGCAATATTCAGGCCTTTCACCTTGTCGTTAAAGCTGCCCGGAATCGAGGAAACGATGTTAGCCTGACTAAGGTTAATTTCGGTCATGCTCAGCTTAAAGACCCTCCAACTGACCTTTCTGGCACCAAACCCCAAAAACAGGGACTTTAACTGGCTATCCCTGGCAAGTTCGGTATCCGATGCCGAATAATACTGAATGGCGCCAGCATTAAAATGGATAAACGAATACACAAAGAGTGGTTTGGATTCACTTAAGGTTATTTTGAGTTGGGAAAGACGACTTGCGGTGAGCAAATAGCTTATCTTTAAATCATGATTTTCATCTTGCCAGTAATCCAGAACGCCCCGATTGATACCATTTACGAGAATATAACGGGGTATCAGCGATTGTTGCGTCTCATCAATGAAAACAGGTAACGTAGGTGTATCAGAAGAGATATACTGCTCTGCTGATTTATTATTAATCGCCTCAGTAGTGTTAGCCAGGTTTACCTTATAGCGCCGCTTATTCCCATGAATAAACTGCTCCAGAAACTTATCAAACGATGGCGAAGATAAACTGTTCTCTCGATGCAGGATCAAATAATGCGTGTCGTTTTCAACTCGACTGGTAATTACTGAATAAGCGATACCATTTTGCTTATCCATTGCAAACTCGTCTTCCAGCCCTCGAAAGAAAATCATTAATCGTTGCTGTGGCTGAAACTTGAGTCCGTTGGGAATTTTAAGGCGCAGGGCAACCTGCGAAATATCAATACTGGTGACATGAAAGCTATTCTCGGATTCATCCTGAATCTCAATAGCTACAGCAAAATTCATCCGTTCATGACTACGATTTGCATAATTAAGCAGTTCAATAAGCGGAATATCGAAAGGTCTCAGTAACGCGCTGTCGGCGTTTTGTAATGACGCATTTTCTTCCTCTTTAGCCTGCTGCTCAGATACCCTGCGCATAACTTTAAAATTATTTTCGGTTTCCATTACCGCTTCATAGACACCAAAACAATACAGGCCGTAGATTTTCAGTTTTGCATGAAATTCAGCTTCACCAACAGGATCTAAATAGTGTTTTCGGCCTTCGTGTTCAAAGAGTCGGCACTCTCCGTCAACCAACCCGCGTAAATCTATATTTCGGGTACAGGGTTTGGCTAATCGTTTGAGCTCCATCTTAATCAGGAAGCGTTTACCCGGTGGAATATCTTGGGTCAACTTTTTGAAAATTGTGTCAAATTCCACAGTATTTACCAGTGGTTTCAACTTATTGAAAATATCCTTGTATTCGATGAGTTCCTGATCCATTTCACTTCTTATACTGCGATTGCAGTGTTGTAGAACAATGCTCATTTATGCCGGATGCATAATGCAATTAGTACAAATTCAAATCTACTATTGCTATTGAACCAATTGCAATACACAATTCGTATAATTCCTATAAGTTATCAAACAACACAACGGATTGATGTTGCCCTAACCGCCCAATAGCCAGCTTAAAAACTCTTCAATTATTGTTCATATTTGGTTGCCCATTTTCTCGTGCTAACGATAGTGTAGATTTTCGAATCACGCGAATTATTTGCGTGGCGTTATCAAAAATATATAAGGCTACCCGGAACGGGCGCAATTTGCTCAATTCATGCACAGTGCTAGTATAAAGTTATTGTTATTGCATGTTTCATGAAGTTTAGTGGAACAAGGATTACTGCGTAACATCAGTCTAAAACTAAAATTAAGGATGATAGTATGCGATTACCTCAAATCGTCAGCGCCACATCATTAGCGCTGCTACTGGCATTTAGTCAGGACGCTAGCGCATTTTCTGGTACGACTGAAACCACGAAGTACTGTGTTGACGAAGACTGCAAAACACAGTTGCGTAACTTGGTACAACTGGCCAGAAATGGCAGTGGTCGGGCAGCCGCCATTGTTGCCATGGCTTATGCCTCCGGCGATGGCTTTGAGAAAAACCTCGATAAAGCCGAACACTATATAATTCTTGGCGCACGCTTTCGCGATCCGGTAGCCGCTTATCTCATGGCGGATTGGTTGCGCAATGGTTTTGTACTCGATCAGGACATTGCCAAAGCCGATGAAATGCTCGATCTTTCCATTAAATATGGTTATGCGCCGGCCATGTATGATAAAGCATTGAAGATTCTGAAATCCGGCGATAGCGATAAAACGGATCAGGCGGTGGCTTTACTCGAGAGTGCTGCTGAACAAAGCAATATGCGAGCGATGTTTCTGCTCGCACGTATGAAAGAAACCGGCACAGGTGCTGCCAAAGATGTAGAAGGCGCAGTGGATTTATTTCAGCGTTTAGCCCGGGCCCGAGATCCAGAAGCCATGGAATACCTGAAAGATCTGGCCGAGCGTTCTGCTAATGCTAAACAGGATTCTGCCATCCTCGCTAATCTGGAATTAGATAAAAACATGGAAGTCATTGAAGTAAGAGGCGAAGCCTTTGAAGTAACACTGGTACTCGATGGCCTGGTGGATACGTTGGTAAGCAGCGGAAAGTACGATCAAAATTCAATTGGCAGCCGGATCCGTGGCGTAAGCTGCAATGAGTCTATCAAATGCGGCAGTATAAAACCCAGCGATGACCCTGCAGCCAGCACGATATGGGAATTAATTAGCGGACGTAAACGCTGGCGGTAACAGATGCTTTAGTAACCCCAGCCCAAGATACTTTTAAACTGCATTCAAAGAAAAGGCGCCATGTGGCGCCTTTCGTGTTTGAGTCTGCTACTTTAATCTTTCTGAGCCTCGCGGGCTTGCTCAGGTTGAACAGGCACTTGTTTATCAGTGGATTTACCAATCCCCTGCCAGTGCTGTTTAGGGTTAATAATCACAGGCCGGGTGAGCACCAGGTTATTCGGGTATGCGATCTCTTCATCATCTTTGGTAATTAAACGCGTGGTGAATAAGTTAATCTCAGCGATATAGCCTTCCATGTAATTATCACCATCGATAATACGAATGAAATTGCCCTTGGTATAAGAGTTCTGAAACAGCAACACAAAGTAAGAAGTGATATTGCTCAGCAGCGACCAACTGGCAAACAGCGCAACCCCGGTAAGCGCAATAATAGACGTGGAAAGTACAATCAGGCCACTAAAATCAACACCCCACACCAACAACAAGATTGCAATGGTGATAACGCCGGTGATTAACCTGGCCGTATGATAGGTTTTCTTCCGAGCTTCTTCACTCAGCTTGCTACTCGTAGCCAGTTTCTCGATTTGCGGTAACAGTAACCGGTTAACACCCATAAAGATAATAAGCACCAGTACAGTGACAATCAGATTGGACATGTAAAATGTTGCCCAGTCGGTAAAACGACTCATCACATCATTCATAATAAAGCGAATCCTCAGGCGTGCTGGTATAAGCGCTGTTAACCGAGCAAACGAAAGGCGCCGGTCAGCGCCTTTCAAAGAAAGTTTAAGCGATCAGTTTATCCTGAATGCCTTTGAACCAGTTAAGTACATCCTGCTCCGGTTCCAGTGTTTCCATTGCATCCACTTCCAGCATGTCTGCTACCGGAAAGCCCTGTAATTCTGTTAACAGTTCCTGGCAAATTCTGCCGCCGCCACAGTAGGAATCACCGTAACTGCTGTCGCCTAAGGCAGCTACCGCGAAAGGCTTTTGTTCAAGCAGCGGGAACTGAGTGCGTAGCTCATCAATGGGAAACTCCAGGTTAGGCGGTAAGTCGCCGGAACCGGTAGTTGAGGTTATCACTAACAATGCCTGTGGATCGGTAAAGTCGCTGACATCCGGATCCTTCAATACTTCAGCCTCAATGCCTTGATCTTCGCAATAAGCCTGTACTTCTTCTGCTACATTTTCTGCGTTACCGTAAACCGAACCGACGATGATATTCAGGGTTGTCATGGACCTACCTTACTTTTTGACTCCAGGTTAAAAACGGCTGCCAGCTTACCAATAACTGCTCAATTTCGCTATCGACTTGCGTCTTAATAGTTAGCCATTCACCGCTAACCGGATGATAAAACCCCATGGAAATACAGGTCAGCATTAACCGATGATTAGAAAACTGTTCACGCAAAAAACCATTTTGCTTACCATCACCATGAGTCGTATCACCCACAATGGGATGACGTAAATGCTGCATGTGACGCCGCAACTGATGTTTGCGCCCGGTATGAGGCGTTAAGCCTACCCACGAGTACCTGGCCGTTGCGTAACGTCCTACCGCAAACGGTAACTCGTAATGGGCCAGCGGCCAGTAATCAGAGTGGGCGGTTTGCGGGGCAACCTGTTTAGTGCGATCGGCATCGGCATATTTATCCCAGCGGTATTTCAATGCGTAATCCACCATCCCGGCCGACTTTACATAGCCCCTGACCAGCGCCCGGTAAGACTTCTGCATTCCATTGCTCATCATTTGCGCATTCATTGCCGAAGCCGTTTCGCTATCCAGTGCAAATAACAGTAAACCAGCGGTTGGCCGGTCCAGTCGGTGTAGCGGATACACATGCCGACCAAGCTGGTCACGCAGCAACTGCACTGCGAAGCGGGTTTCGTGCTTATCAATCGGGCTGCGATGCACCAGTAAACCGGCCGGCTTATAAATGGCCACGATGTACTCATCCTGATACACCACGTTTAATTCATTGTTAGCCATGTTGTGACTGACTCCAGCTATCGAAACGCACCAGAACCCGTTGCACAGACAGGTAATTACGCTGCCAGGTGACTTCGGCCATAGGCTGAATTTGCATGGGTGGAGGTACGGTATGAGTTTTCAGCAAAATCTGTAAACGTGGAATAAAGATAAACTGTAGCCACTGCTCAAAAGCAAGCGTGTCACAGGCGAAGGGCTGCTGGCTGGCCAGCGCTTCCTGTGAAGGCGTAACCGCCGACCACAAACCCGCAGCTTTTAATCTCTCTTCCAGCTCAAACAACAAATCTGAGCCCTGCTCAATGGATTTGGGATCATGAATCATTACGCGCTTACTCCAATGCCTGTTACACTATCGGCAAATTTTGTCATAGTAAAAATCAGCATGAATTCAAAAAGTATTCACTCGCTGAGCGAGTTTTTATTACATGCGGGCACGGATTATCGCATTTTTGATTTAGGTCGTGGAGTTTATCCTGTTGCCTCGCAAACATTTTTAGATATCGAAAACGGTAAAGTATGCCCTCCCCGCCCTCGTCAGCAACACGCCTGGTATGCCGTGGTGTTCTGGCAAAAAAACCCTCAGGCGCAACGCTATATCTGGTTTGTTAAGTTTCCGCTGGATGAACAGGGTTTACTGATTCAGGCTTCGCGCAACCATTTTTTACAAATCATCGTCGATGCGCTGGGTAACCAGATTGCCGGAGAGCAAGGCAGTGATGAATTGCCGGATAACCCTTATACCTTTGTACCCAGTCAACAGCTGATGGCGCAATTTTCAGCCATTGCCCGCCAAGCGCTGGACGATGCCAAAAGCGAGGCACTCGAACAAGCCAAGCAATACCTGCAAGCGCCAGCCATTATCGACTGGCAGCAATTACCGGTTCAGGCGATTGCCGATCTCGCGGTGGCTATTGATGAAAAACAGGCTGCACACATTATCGAAAACTTCGGACACTTCAGCGAGCCGTTTTTAGATACGCTGTTCAGCAGTCTGGAAAGCGTATCGCTGCCTGACAACCTGCAAACCTTTTTTATAGCGCAGCTCAGTCTGGTAGCCGAAGATGAAGCGCAGAAGCACAGCATGCTGGGCCTGCTCAGAGCGTTAAGCACGCCTGAGTATCATCCGCAAATCAACCAGGCGCTGAATGAGTTGTTAGACAAAATATCGCAGCCTGATATGCATTTACTGAGCGTGATCGCCGGGCGACATGATGCGCAGTTAGATACCTTAACCGCGCAGCGGTTTTTAGAAGCTGCGGCTAAGGCGGATGCCGATGGAGCCTATAAGCATGAGTTATTTATTGGCCTGTTTAGCGATTTGGTGCAAATTCCAACGCTGCGACGCACTATGTTAACCCTGGCCCGCGCCCATCAGGAAAACCCGCTAATGCAAGCGCCTCTTAGCGCACTCTTTAACAAGGCTGGATAAGTTTGAATTTATTTGATGTTCTGTTATTGGTGTTACTGTGTGCCGGCGCTGCTTTTTTCTGGCGGATCCGTACGATTTCCGAGTGCGCGAACCAGTACCTTCAGCGTTATTGTGAACAGCAACGTTTGCAACTGGTAAGTGTGGCCAGAAAATCCACCCGCCCTATGTTTTTCCGGGGAAAGCTGGATTGGCGTAGCGAATTCCTGTTCGAGTTTTCATCCACCGGTGATGATTGTTATCAGGGGGAATTAGTACTGAATGGTTTAACGGTAGTGAAAACCGAAACGCCGCCTCACCGAATTAATACCCACTGACTTTCAACCATAAAAAAACGGTGGCCTAAGCCACCGTTTTCTTTTGGAATTTTGAGACTCCTTCTCAGCGTAAGTGCAATAATAAGCCATGCTTAAAATCCCGCACGCAATTCCTTCTTACTCTGCTTCACAGCAGACCACCTTTCCCTAGGCGTATCCCTTTCCGTTTTCCCTGATAATCTTTACATCCTGTAAAGCATTCTCCAATCCCGGAGTTGTCCTTAGCCACCCTGGCTTATTCCATTCCTACTGGCATACCAGCCTCTTCCGTAAATCCTCAAGGTTCATTCCATTAAACCGGATTCCATTTATCTTCCTGATATCGTCATCCTGACGCGTATCCTGTTGCCACTTCCTGGCATTGCCTTCCTGGCAAATCGCATTTCCTTGCGACAGGTTTAGAATACGCCGATGAGAAAAACCTGCCACCGGTGGATTACACCAATGAGGCGATTTTTCCTTGTAGGGTTTCATGAATAATTCAATAACCTATATATTTCATAGCCTTATCCAAAAGTGTAAGGTTAAACCGGGCAAAACAAACCGCTTATTCGTACATCTGTGTAGGAAATGTCTTACACGATGTGGGTACAGTTTGCCGGGCGGCTCATTTTCCTGATGCTAAGGCTGAGTTTGCGATGACATTTATGGCTTGTCTGCTGGCATCACAAAAACTTCTCTTACACAGGCCGTCTTGCTGCTCGACAGCGCATAGATCACCGCTTCAGCAATATCCTCGGGGGCGATTTTGTCTTTTTTCGGTTCGTCAAAAAACGGGGTATTCACCATCCCCGGGCAGATGGTGGTGCACTTGCCGCCCCACTCACGCATTTCCTCCGCCAGGTTCATGCCAAACCCGTAGGCAAACCATTTGGTAGCGCCATATACCGAGCCTTTAAGTGTCATGCGACCGGCTGCGGAACTGGTTAACAGAAAGTGCCCTTCACTGTCTTTCAGATATGGCAAACTGGCTTTGGCCGTATAGAGCAAGCCATTAATGTTGGCACCCAACATGGTAGACCACTCGTTAACGTCGCCTTCTGCCACGCCCGGAGAGTTCACGCCGGTACCGGCATTGGCGAAAACACCGTCGATGCGGCCAAATTTGCTATGGATGTCTGCAAATGCACTGCTTAACGTATCAAAGTCGCTGACATCCGCTTTTAGCGCATAGGCCTTGTCTTCACCCAGTTCACTAACCAGATCGTTAAGCTTATCCAGACGTCTGGCCAACAAGGCAACGTGATAGCCCTTTGCCACCAGCGCCCGGGCGGTTGCCTCACCGATACCACTTGAAGCACCGGTTATGGCGATGACTTTTGTTTTGGTTTGTTGTGTTACTGACATTATGACTCCTGCCTGCTAATTCGATTTACGCTACCAGCTCACTGATTTTGCCCACAAACGCGGGAATGTCGTCAGGATTTCTACTGGTTACGAGCTTTCCGTCGTGGACAACCTCGTTGTCTTCCCAGGCAGCACCGGCGTTAAGTAAATCGGTTTTAATACTTGGAAACGACGTGACTTTGCTGTCGCGGGCCAGTTCTGACTCAATTAACAACCAAGGGCCGTGGCATATAGCTGCAATCGCCCGAACCCGAGTTTCAGCGTGTGCGCGTTTAATAAATGATACGGCTTGCTCGTTATTTCGCAGAATATCCGGGTTAATCTGACCACCCGGCAACACTACCGCGTCGTAATCGCCTGGCGCAGCAGCGTTAACCTGTTTATCAACGGCCACTTCCTCACCCCATTTGTCCTGGTCCCAACCGGTTATTGTGGTCTGCTCGTCAATAGAAAGCACGTCTACCTCAGCGCCCTGCTCAACAAGCATTTCTTTGGGTTTGATTAATTCACTCTGCTCAAAGCCACTGGTTGCCAGAATCGCGATCTTTTTACCTTGCAAATTAAATTGATTGCTCATATTAAACACTCCTGTGACAAGTTAGTTTTAAAGTTTTGCCTGACCGACATTGCAGCAACATTTGTTCCAAACGTATAAACATATGATTTAAAATAAAATTTATAAATTTATGCGTTTTCAAAACGGTCTCTGGAGGAAAGTTTTGCAGTCAGTGTGAAGGACTTACAGGACCAGGCTATTAAAGTAATAAGTCACTGGTCACGCTAAGTTTATGCGGATATCCGGTAGTAAAATAGCACCTTCTGCTGTGCGCGAAGCAGCATAATAACTGTATAGCTTTTCACAATAATAACTCTGGCAGACCGTAGAAAATGGCACTTCACTATCGTCCGCTCGTAATTTGGTTGCACTGGCTGATGGCCATAATGCTGGTTATTGTCTGTTTATCGATGGAATTTATTACCCTTTACCCAAAAGGGAGCAGTGGTCGAACACTGATGTTATCCACCCATTACCTACTAGGTCTGGTTATCCTTATTCTGGCAGTCATCAGGCTGTGGTTATGGTGGCTCAGTGAGCCGGTTGAAAAGCCCGACCAGGCACGCGTGCAAAAGTTTGTGGCGAAGGCGGTTTTCATACTGCTATATGGCCTGATGATCACTTTACCGATAATTGGCTGGGTGGATATTGGTTTGTGGAATGTGTCGGTTTCAGCTTTTGGCTGGCAACTGCCACAAATAGCCTCGCCAGACAGCCTCATGGCGGAAGAGCTATCCCAGGTTCATATTTTAATGGCAAAAGCCGGCTATGGGCTCGTTGGGCTGCATGGCGCCGCCGCCCTTTATCATCACTTCATATTAAAAGATGCCACACTGAAAAGGATGTTACCACGCTTCCGCCAGCGGGCTTAGCCAGCAGCCAGAGCCTGACTAACGCCAGGCCCTGATGATATCGCTGCCATAAAAACGGCTATCAGGGCAGATATGCACCGCCACAAACCGGATTATAAGTGCCAGTAACGTGAGATGCTCCCTCACTGGCCAGGAAGCGTATTGTATTAGCCACGTCTTCCGGCTGCGCAATACGTTGGTTTGGCGTAATGCTGCGAATAAATTCTTTAAACTCTTCCGGAGCCTGTTTAGTGGCATCTGTTTCAACCATGCCCGGCGCAACAATATTGGCGGTGATCCCGTAAGGACCAAGTTCCTGAGCAAGGTATTTATTGAAGCTGTCCAGTGCGCCCTTTGCTGAACCATGAGCAATAAAGCTGGGGGCTGGCGCTTCTGAAAGCGTACTGGAAATAAACACAAGCCGTCCGAACTGCTTCTCTTTCATGCTCTTAGCAGCTAATTGCGCAGTAACATACGAAGCATGCATTTCATCATTGAGTTTCTGGGCAAATTCATCCCAACTCTGATCAAGAAACGGCTTGGGTGTAAAGTTCATGTTGGCGTTGGATACCAGTACATCCACCCCACCGAATTCATCGTTTATTTTACTAAACATGGCCGCCACCTGAGAATCATCCCGCACATCGGCCTGTATAGCTACCGCTTCGCCACCTTGCGCAATAATACTTTGCGCCAATTCTTCGGCAATGGCAGCGCTATTTACATAGTTGATAAAAACACGGTAGCCCTCTGCAGCCAGCGCCTTCACCGTTGCGGCACCAATACCTCTTGCTCCACCAGTCACCAATGCGTTACGAGTTGTCATTTTTTACTCCTTTATATCAGTTCGGTTTACCTGTTCTCACGGTGCAATGATACCTTATCTCAATTTTACCAGCCTGGTATGGATCAATGGATTAGCTTAAGGCTTGTGTGCAATCAGTACTTTACCAACGAATTATTCGTAGTAAAAATCAGAGCTTGCGGGTGTGCCCTGAAACAGACACAGGACTGCCTTTTTCCTCAGACAGGCTAACCCTGATCACTGAAGGTGCTCCCATATCTTCGCCCTGACGGATAGTAAACTGGCCGTTGTGGGGCCATTTGGCATCACGCAGATAACCAGCGAAAGCCGCCGCTGCTGCGCCGGTAGCCGGATCTTCAATAACGCCCCCCGAGGCAAACGCGTTTCTGACTACAAACACCTGCGGACTCTCAATATACACCAGCATAATGGTTACCAGCCTCATCGCTTCCATAACCGCTTTGCCCGCCGTCAGGGAGTACGCCATGCTGGCCAGGGTTTGCCTGCTTTGCAGCGGCAAAACAATGTGGTTTGAACCACCATGGATATAAGCCGGTGATAATCGCTCGTCGAGATCCAGCTCAGAAAGGCCGAAGAGGTAAAGCGCCTGTGTGAGCTCATCTTTAGAAACCGGCCGGCTATGAGTAGGTGGTGACGTTAGCGTAGCCGCCACGCCTTGCTCGGTCTGAACAGTATTAACGGCTATTTCTGCGCTGTTGATAGTGAGTTGATACTCGCCGGCACCTGCATATTCACCCAATACTGCGCCCAGCGCTATGGTGGCATGACCGCAAAATGGCACCTCGGATTCAGGCGAAAAATAACGTACCCGCCAGGCTGATTCATCCTCTGTAAGAGGATAAGCAAAAGCGGTTTCGGAATACCCCACCTCAGTTGCAATGCTACGCATCTCACTTTCTGCCACTGGGTCTTTTAGTAACACCACACCGGCGGGGTTGCCACCTTTGTTGCCATCGCTGAATGCGGCAATGCGTTGTACGTTCATAACTGTTCCTTACGCGGTAAATTAACGGGCTGATAGTTTTTATAGAATATCACTGGCCTCACTCTCTTTTCACTGCCATTCGATAAGCCCTTTCTTGCTTTTTCCTTTCATATCCAGGTAAATTAAATCAATAACCTTCAATTTAAAAATCAGTTATGACAAAACAGATTGACCACCTCGATAAAGCCATTTTAACTGTGCTGGATAATAATGCCCGGTTGAGTCTGGCAGAAATAGGTAAAGCGGTAGGCTTATCTGGCCCCGCCGTTGGCGAGCGAATGAAAGCGTTGCGACATAAAGGCGTTATCGATGGTTTTGGCGTGCGGTTGGATATGCGAGCACTGGGTTACAGCATTCAGGCGCTGGTAAGAATAAAGCCGAAGTCGGGGCAGATAAGAAAAGTGGAAAAACTGATTAGCGACGAGCCCCGCTTTATGGCCTGCGATCGGGTAACCGGTGAGGACTGCTTAATCGCACGCCTGGCCCTGCGGGATATCGCAGAACTCGATGACATCATGTTTCCGTTGCATGAATGTGCTGATACCAACACCTCTATCGTTAAATCGTCGTTGTTCGAACCCCGGCTGCCGCAGATCAATATCAGTAAAGCGGTCCGCTAATGTTTATTGCCCGGTCGGGCTGATTGCTGCTCAGGCAGTTGGTTCAGTCTTGTAGCCATTGTATCGGCTTCATGCTTGATCACACTATCTGCGTCAATATCACTGAGAGGCTCAAGCGTATCCCGCTTCAGATAGCCGTCAGTAATCATAGATAAATAACGGCCACAGCAAACCCGCAAAAACGACGTGAAGTTGCCAACGTCATGGTCGGCATCGAGTGACTCCAGATACAGTTTTGAAATCAACTGACTCACGCTCAGTTCATCCCGGCTGGCGATTTCCTGCAGCACATTCCAGAAAAAAGTCTCCATGCGGATGGAGGTCACTACGCCATCTATTCGCATTGAACGGGTAGTACTCGTCCACAAAGATGGATCGGCATTAATGAATAATCCACACACAGACTTTTCCCTCTATTTTACTTAAAGCAACGCCATAAACTGGCTTAATAACGCCGGATGCGCAGGCCAGGCCGGGCCTGTCACCAGCTTACCGTCGGTGATAGCTTCATCCATATTCACGGTAACATAAGTGGCCCCTGCCAGTTTTATTTCCGGCTCGCAGGCCGGGTATGCAGATACTTGCTTGCCATCCAGCACACCGGCCGCAGCCAATAACTGGGGGCCATGACAAATCGAGCTAACCGGTTTATCCGCCACAAAAAACGCTTTTACCAACGCAATGACATCCGCATTTAACCGCAGGTATTCTGGCGCCCGGCCGCCGGGAATATACAATCCATCATAATCCTCGGCCTTAACATCTGCAAAAGTCGCATTTAGCGTAAAATTATGGCCTGGCTTTTCGGTGTAGGTCTGATCGCCTTCAAAGTCGTGGATCGCCGTTTTAATGGTATCGCCTGCCGATTTATCCGGACACACCGCATCAACCTGATGGCCGCAGGCCAGCAGAGTTTGAAATGGCACCATGTTTTCGTAATCTTCGACAAAATCACCCGTGATCATCAGGATCTTGCTCATAGTGTTACCTCGATAGTAAGTTAACGAATGCTGGTTGTTATACAAACACAGTTACATCACGGGCAGGTAACAACATAGTACTACATGATTAATATGCGTGTGGAAAAGCGGGAACGTCAGGGGGATGTGAGCACGTCCCTGGTGGTCAATCAGGCCTTGAGCTCATTGTTAAAATAACTGATAGCCAGCTGCTGAGCCCGGCTATTCACTCTTGCGGTTGTTTTCGCACGTAACCGGATATACAGGGCGATACAGGCTTTAAAGGCTGGGATCAGGCTATCTCGGTCAGCCGCAGCAACTGTTTGTTTAAGCTCAGCGGCAAATGCCGGCAGGCGCTTTTCGATGGTTCGCACACCCGATGGAGTGAGCCCGGCCTGTTGTAACGCCAGCGGCGATAACACCACAGTACGTAAGAAAGATAAAAACTCCAGTGCCTCGAAGTATTCTCCCCGGCCAATTTTTCCTGCGCCATAGTGCACCCAAATCCAGAAGCGATCTTCTATCCACTGGCAATCCGGTTGCGGATACGCGTACTCAGTGCTGGCATAAATGTCTGAAAGCGAAGACGAGCGCTCCCAGATAACCTGCGTATTGTCGACCCGCTGCGCGGCATCCGCTAGCGACACAAATTTAAAATCGACGTGCACGAGCGACGGGTTACTTTGAGGCAACTCATACAGAGCAATAATCAGTCTCGGCTCCCCCACATGCTCGCCGGTAAAGCCTTCGATATAACCTGGTACAGCGTTTACCAGTTTAAACCGCTCGGCCATCACTTCATCAGTAAACGACGGTTCAATGGCAATAACCAGATCCAAATCACTGTACTGATCCATCTGATTGCTGGCGAACGAACCACTCGCGCCGATAGCGTTTACGCGCTTATCGCCCGAAAAAACATGAATAATGTCGGTTAACAACTGCTGATGTGCTGTGGGGAGGGTGCTTGGATATTTCATATTTTACCTATCAGGATTGATGTTAAGAACTGCCGGGGGCAGTTAGTGCGGTAAAATTAGCGCAGCATTACAACTTAAGGGATTTTGCTTCTCGATTCAATCAATCTGATTCACTTGTCAGGGCAAAAATTAAGGCCACCGCGTAACAATAACGCTATCAGATAGCGGGAACAGGCACTTTAATTGCGGCTCAATATCATGATAGTATTGCAATTAATAAGAACAAAAAAACATGTGATAAGGATTGTCCGTGCGAGGAATGCTAGTTGTAATAGGGACTGCCCTGCTCGCCAGTGGGCTTTGGTTTTATGTCACATCGGAGCCAGTTGATAATCCCGCTATTCCTACCGACAGTGCTACCGGCCAGGTTGCCATTGATACGTCCCAAAAGGAAAGTGCGCTACCTGCTACCAAGACTGAAAACACGCCTATAGAAACATTTATCCCCACATCCAATCGATGCAGGCAATTTCGCTACGACTTAAATAACACAAAAAGTAAATTTTTCGAACAAGCCGACTTAACCCCTTATCTGGATAAAGGCTATTCCGCTGACGATATTACATTAGCAATAATACTCATGGATTCCCGGCTAAGTGCCGTTAGATGGCGGGACACTTATCGCAAAAGATTCAGCCCGATTAATCAGGCCAACAAAATCTATGGCGGGCAAATAAAGTCAGACAATAAAGGTTGGATTAGCAGGAGCCCATTCAGAAGCAACGCACGCAGGCGCTGGGTGTTGCAAAAAGCACGTGCAGGCGAAGTACCGGTAGGAACACTCCCCGATGCATTACTCCCCGATGATGTTGCAACGCTAATATTAAACCAATCAATTAGTGATAACACCATAAAGCAATTTGCGTTAGCCTTGGACGATATAAACGCCTCACTAGGAGATGAGCAAGCTCTGGGGATTCTAAATATTCTGGATGCTGCCATCTGGATTGGCCGCAATGATCTGGCCCGCTGGCTCATGAAGAAAGGTGTTCAGTTACAATCAGATCCTTTTATCGGTGGTCCACTGGATTACGCATTGGACCGCCTACATCAATTGGTGGGAATGACGGGCTCAGGAGGCAAGTCTGAAGATGTTCTTCGGCAGTTGGCTTTTATTGATTATCTTATAGGACTTGGGCAGCAGGCCAAAGCTGCATCTACCGAAGACGGCTATTTTGTTAATAACTCCGGATACTCGTCCTACTTTTTTAAACCTGAAGGGGTTTCTTCCATTTTAGAACGCTTCGATTACAACCTGTTCGCCGTACCGAAGACAATTCCACCAACCAAAACTGCAAAAACAACGCAATTGATGGAGGAGTTATCTGCTCAGCAGCAGGCCTATGTTAGCGATAACGGCTATGCCACAGCCAATAAAAAACAAGCACAATGTAAAGATTATCGAGCCAATGTAAAACACCATTGGAAACCCAAGTTTATAGACGTAGGTGAATCTGAGGAAACAGATAAAGCGTTGTTTAATCGTGCTCCGGAGTTAGTCAGTTGCAGGCGTTCCTACCTGAACTTTAAGGATAAAAATGATGGACGTTCGTCAGAATTTCGTCCAATCATGGCTTCAGGTATTAACGGTGATTATTCATCAGTCGCATCAGCATTAAATACAGCCCCAGAATGGCTACCACTGTTCACTCATCGTATGTTGGAACGTTGGCCTAAAAGATATCCTGAATTAGTGAACATGGGTCTGATCTCCGATGACTTAAACTACCTGTTTTTTGATGACGGTATTACCCGGGGCCTGACGGCCTCTACCCTGCATAAATTAAACGAATCGGGATTTGATCTGCATACCTTTGATCGTTACGGTCGCAGCTTGCTTTTTACCGCGATGCAGGCGATGAACCTGGAAGCCCTGACATTCCTGGTAGAACAAAACGTGCCCTATTATCAACCCGATGATGCACCAGATCCGCTCTATCAGGCGCTTTACTTTGCCGCCACTCGCGGACAGGAGCAAAACGCGTATGGAATCGTTTCACAGCTAATGAGCTACCAGCCCACTATCACCCAGGCACACCTTAACCAGATGCTGTTGCTAAAACTCAGGTTTCGCCAAACCTATAACAAAATCATTGATGCTTTTCCGGCATTAGCCAGTGATGAAGACAATGCTGTTTACCCGACAGAAACTTGCGCTTTATGACTGCTACGCCAATTCGAGTAATTTCAATTGAAAACTAACGCGATGTTATGCAGCTAGTCGAATCGCCCTTTTGATTCGCTGCGTCATCCCAATAATACTTGGTATGCAAACTAACAGGTATTTTCATGACTGACTCCTTACCTCTGTCGATTCTCGACCTCGCCCATGTCGCCGAAGGCAGTTCTGTACGCGACGCCCTGCTACGCAGTCAGGCCATCGCGCACACGGCTGAGCAAGCCGGGTTTACCCGTTACTGGCTGGCTGAACACCATGGTATGCGGGCTGTGGCCAGTGCCGCGACGGCGGTATTGTTATCAAGTGTGGGCGCAGTAACTAACCGTATTCGCATTGGCTCTGGTGGCGTCATGCTGCCCAATCATGCGCCACTGGTGATTGCCGAACAATTTGGCACACTGGCTGAGCTTTATCCTGACCGAATCGATTTAGGTTTAGGCCGGGCGCCGGGCACTGATATGGCCACCGCCCGGGCACTGCGCCGCGATATTCAGGGCGATGCGGAGCGCTATCCAGAGGATGTCGCTGAACTTCAGCGGCTACTGGCCACACCTGAAGAAGGCCAAAAGCCAATTGCTGTGCCCGGCGCCGGCACCAATGTGCCAATTTGGTTACTCGGTTCCAGTTTATATTCAGCCCAGTTAGCGGCTTACATGGGTCTGCCCTTCTCTTTTGCATCGCATTTTGCCCCCGATATGCTCAGAGATGCCATTAGTATTTACCGGGCAAACTTTAAACCTTCTGCTCAGCTAGCCGAGCCTTATGTGTCGGCAGGTGTGATGGCGGTCATCGGCGATAGCGAAGACCACGCCAAACAGCTATTTACCTCGGTACAGCAACAGTTTGCTAACCTGCGTCGTAACGCTAACAAGCCCATGCCGCCGCCGGTGGAGGATATCCGCCTTGAGCTTAACGAAATGGAAATACGCGGTATTAACAGTACGTTGCGCTACGCCCTTGTGGGTGATAAGCCTGCAGCAGAGGAACAGCTTAACCGGTTTGTAGCGGCATTCGGCGTGGATGAGGTGATCCTGTCATTTCCTATTTTCGAGCAAGCCCGGGTATTAAAGGCTATAGAGGCAGTAGGTTCTATGCACATCAGATCACCGGTGATATAACAAAGTATTCATCGAACTGAATTTCTGCCACTCAGTAAGCGACATCATGATGGTTATTTATTAACCAATGAGCTATATTTTGCTTCGCAGACATATATTGTCTCACGCAATCTGGCTTATCACCGATGGACTCGGGACAGAACACGATGGATACGTTTGATACTTTTATTGTTGCAGTAGGTGTAGCACTGGTTTTAGTGGGGCTTTACCTGTTTATCTCCGGTAAACAGGGCGACGGCTCCCGCAATAGCAATGTGGAAGGTTTTGGCATCAAAATTAATGTCAGTAACCCTTCCATCATTCTTGTTGTCATTGGTATAGGGCTTATCTTATTGCCCAAATTTTTACCCAATGCCCCGGATCTTAATCCTTATATTCCGCCCGACCCAATTGACGGTCCTGGTCCCGGACCTGAACCCATCACCCCCGTGCAGCCTACGGTATATTATCCCGAAGGTGACTGGTATTTAGTGGGCTACACGCAAAATGGCGTCGATATTTCCATGGCGGTGGAAGCCAATGCAACCTTTAGCGCAAAGTCGTCTAACGGCGTGTCCTGGCGAATGGAATTTGTTGCTACAGACATGTGGGGCAATATGTCACAGTATTTCTATTCGGGCACAATCTCCCACGCCGATGAAGGCTATTATTTCACCATTAAACAAACTAACGATCCGAGTATCCCAAGTGAAGTACGTTCGCCACTGGTAATGAATCTTGAAGATAATGGCCAGTTGCATCTTGAGTACGCCATCGGCGTTAACAACATCATTATCCACTGGATGAAGCTGAATTAAGGCGTGCTATTCACACGTTATACGCCAAACAGGCCGTGATATTTTCACGCAAAGCAGGGCACTGGTCGTAAAAAGATACAGGACTGACGGATATACGTTTGCTTAACCTTATAAATTTCTGTTTTACTGTGCGCTAAAGAACACAATAACACTGCCGGACCCTGAACCAGGCAGGAACAGGAAGTGCTATGGCTGATAAATCTGTTCAACGATATACTGCGCCTGCCGGTGGCTGGGGTGCCTTAAAAAGTGTTACCAAGAGCTGGATTGCCAGTGAAAAGCCCCTCAAGAATCTGCGGGCCATGCTCAAAACCAATCAGGATCACGGCTTTGACTGCCCCGGTTGTGCGTGGGGAGAATCGCCGGAAAATGGCCTGGTCAAATTTTGCGAGAACGGCGCGAAGGCAGTTAACTGGGAATCCTCTGGCCGCCAGGTAGGGCCCGACTTTTTTAACCGCTACACGGTGTCCAAACTCCTGGAACACAGTGATTACTGGCTCGAAGACCAGGGCCGTTTATCCCACCCTATGCAATACGATCCGGCCACGGATAAATATACAGAAATCAGTTGGGACGATGCGTTTGCTCTCATTGCCAGTCATCTCAACCAACTGGACAGTCCTAATCAGGCAGAATTCTACACCTCCGGGCGCACCAGTAACGAAGCCGCTTACCTTTACCAGCTTTTTGTGCGTGCTTTTGGTACTAATAATTTTCCGGACTGCTCAAACATGTGTCATGAAGCCAGTGGGAATGCCATGAAACAGTCGGTGGGCGTAGGCAAAGGCACCGTGGTGTTCAACGATTTCGCCAAAGCAGATGCGATATTTGTGCTTGGCCAGAACCCGGGGACGAATCACCCCCGTATGCTGGAACCGTTAAGGGAAGCTGTAGAGCGTGGAGCCCAGGTAGTCTGCTTTAACCCCTTAAAAGAGCGAGGGCTGGAACGTTTTCAACATCCGCAACACCCGCTGGAAATGCTCACCAACGGTGACGCTCCAACGAATACCGCGTATTTCCGGCCGGCCTTAGGCGGCGACATGGCCGTAATGCGTGGCATTGCCAAATGCTTATTGGAATGGGAAAGAGAAGCCAAGGCGAATAAGCGCCCGGCCATTTTTGATCACGATTTTATTACCCGGCATACTCATGGCGTTGATGACTATCTGGCATCAGTAGATGCCACTTCGTGGCAGGATATTATTGAGCAGTCGGGCCTCAGTAAAGAGGATATTTACCTGGCAGCCAGTATGTATTGCCGCGCAGAGCGGGTCATTATGTGCTGGGCCATGGGGATCACGCAGCACAAGCATTCCGTTGCCATCATTCAGGAAATTATTAATGTGCAATTGCTGCGCGGCAATGTTGGCAAACCCGGCGCAGGGCTTTCACCAGTCCGTGGTCACAGTAATGTGCAGGGTGACCGAACCATGGGTATCGATGAGAAGCCGCCACTCTGGTTACTCGAAGCTCTTGAAGAACGGTTTAATTTCACAGTACCTCGCGAACCCGGCCACAATGTGGTGCAGGCGATTCAGGCGATGGAAAAAGGAAATGCCAGGGTCTTTATTGGTATGGGCGGCAACTTTGCGCAGGCCACACCGGATACACCACGAACTCACGCGGCCCTGAAACAGTGTGACCTCACGGTTCATGTTAGTACTAAACTCAATCGTTCTCACCTGATCACCGGTAAGGCGGCGCTGATCCTCCCCTGCCTTGGCCGCACCGAAGCCGATATTCAGGATGGTCAACCCCAGGGCGTTACCGTAGAAGACACCTTTTCAATGGTTCATATTTCCTATGGTCAGTTACCGCCAGGCTCAGCACTGTTGCGATCGGAGCCGGCTATTGTTGCAGGTATTGCCCGGGCCACTTTGGGCAATCACCCGGTGGATTGGGATGCACTGATCAACGACTACAGTCGCATTCGCGATTTGATTGCCGACACGATCCCCGGCTTCACAGGCTTTAACGTGAAATTATCGCAACCTGGCGGGTTCCACTTACCGAATCCGGCCGCCTCCAGAACCTGGAAAACCCCGGATCAAAAAGCGGGATTTGCAGCTAATTCCTTGCCCGGCGAGCTGCTCTCAGCACAATTGCCCGAAGGAGTAACCCCCGACCTTATTCTGCAGACATTGCGCTCACACGATCAGTATAATACTACGGTGTACGGTCTTGATGATCGCTACAGAGGGGTATTTGGCCAGCGCTATGTCGTGTTTGTTAACGCCGGCGACATTGCCCGACTGGGCTTTAGTGATGGCGACAAGGTAGACATGGTTTCACTCTGGCATGATGGCAGAGAGCGCCGCGTAAACGGGTTCACTCTGGTGGCTTATGATATTCCACCAGGCCAGGCCGCCGCGTATTTTCCGGAAGCAAACGGGCTGGTCCCACTGGAAAGCTATGGAGACGGTTCCTTTACCCCTACCTCAAAATACATTGCCATTAAACTGACAAAAGCGCAGGCTGATAATCGTATCCCGATTACTCAGGGCTAAACCGCACCGCTCGCTGTTGAGCTATGGTACACCCGTGGTGCGCTGTGATGGGGTAAGTGGATCAGGTTAAGCTGATAACGTTTAGCCCACTCCACTGCCATGGAGGTGGGCGCAGACAAAGTCACCAGCGTTGGCAGACCAATGCGTATTGCCTTTTGCACCAATTCCAGTCCACACCGACTGGTCAGCACCATAAAACCATTATTTAACTCAGTGCTGGTTAAAGCCAGCGCGCCAATGAGTTTGTCCATGGCGTTGTGACGGCCAATATCTTCTCGGCACATCGTTATGCCACCCTCGTTAGTCACAAAAAATGCAGCGTGTTGGGCGCCACCTGAATAGAGTGCCTGCTGGTATTCTCGAATGCGATGGCGCAGGTTGGTGAAGGCACACACTTCAGGCAAGGGCGCATCAGGTAATTTGGAAAGTTCAGGTAACGCTGATTTCAGCGCATCTGTACCGCAGATACCGCAACCCGAACTGCCAGCCAGGCGGCGTTGATAAGACTTTAATTGCCATTGAGCCCGGGGACTGAGCTGCACATCAGCAACCCCCTGCTCGCCATCAAACGTGACACTGATGCTTCGAAACTGGCCCGGGGAATCAATTATGCCCTGAGTCAGGCTGAACCCTACAACAAAGTCCTGCACGTCATCAGGGCTTACCATCATCACCGCATAACTAATGTCGTTATAGCTAATAGCCAGGGCACATTCGGTTGGCAGCGTACTTTCTTCTTCCAGTTTCTCCGCGCTTACGGTCTGGTAGAGATACACTTCAGCTGTCTTTGCTCGGTCTGCCATGGTCACGGTACATATCTGTTAAATTTAAGGGGGATGATAGTATAACCTGGCAGGGTTAGACACCGGATTTTATGCATTTTATGAAGGCTGGCAAACCCGCTTTGATTATCATGGAATTTTCAGCAGACATAAAAAAACGATGACCGAAGTCATCGTTTTCTCTGAATTTTGAGCTTCCTTCTCAGCGCTCCCTTGCGACTAAAATCTTCCCGATTAAAATCCGTATACGCCCCTTTCCTTCTTTTCTCGCCTCATCCTGTGCGAGCTGTTCTTCCTGAACAGGTCCCTTTCCGTTTATCCATTGTTACTGTACATCCTGCTACAGTATTTTCCATCCTGGAATTGTCCCTATTCGGCCTTCCCGACCTGTCCTGCTTCCTTAAACAGAGTTCCTTACCCTGTCTTACTCATCCTGAGCAATCCTAAGTGCTTCCTTGTGTCTTCCTGACTCGTCGTGTTTCCTTGTGACACGTTCATAGTACGCCTCTGGAGGCGGAATACTAATGCCGTGATGCTAATTTCTTACAACAAATGCAAAGACACTCACCCTCTCAAATTAACTTAACCTCTAAAAATCATAAACTTAAGTTATTTTAAGGGTGTTTACATATAGCCTTACACTGACAATATCTCACAGATTTGTAAGATATTTCGTACAATGAGTTAGGGGAATTGTCTTATCCTTTTGGCTAAGAACCAATCATCGGTTAACAGCATAGGAAGAACGGCAGACGCAACATGCAGTAATGATAGAAAAAATGTTTGTTTGGCCTGGCTACAATACGATATAAGTATAGCCGGGCGCCGTGCTCCTGCCAGCCTAGGCCCACATTAAGCAACAAGCATTTGTTAAAACGGACTTTATCAATGACATTATCCAAACCCGTCGACAAAAAAACACTAGTGCATGGTGCATTGGCCGCTCTCTGTTTTGGTTTGATACTCTGGATTGTGAGGCAGGAAGTAAATCTGCTGTTGATGCTTGGTGTTTTTAACTTGGTTTGGATAGTGAAGTGGTGTCAATCCATGCCAGACACAACGGTAAAGGACCCGGTAAACTATGTAACGTTTAACAATGGTCATATTCAGTTTGGCTCTGCATCAATCCCCATCCATAAAGTCACCAGGGTAGCGTTAGAGACCATCAGGGAACATTGCTACTTTTCCTTACCTTATAATCCAACAACGCCAGGAAACCCGCCAGGCTTTGTTTTTCCCGCAAGCAAAGTCGCAGAGTTTAAGCACTATCTACAGGCAGAACTCGGTGATATCACCTTCATCCATTAACGGCTTGTGCAGCTAAGGGATGAACAGTTTCTGACCTTTACGCTCAGCACAGGACGTTGCAAATTGCTTGATAAGTGGCAAGCAAGTTACCAGTTACGAAGCCTCATGCCAACCTTAAAAAAACCATAATAATATTATTTTTCATAGACTTACTTAAATTTAAACGTTAAATTTTAGTTTGGCACCCGTTTTGCAAATCTTAGAAATGCTAAAACAGTAGTCAATACAATAAAGTTTTCGTCAGGCGCTTAAGCCAGCGACAATACTCTAATAACTGTTCGATTTCGCAGTAAGGTAAATACATGACACGTACACAAAAAATATCCAGCGGCCTGCTATTAACGCTGGCTACCGCAGCACCGGCGTTAGCCCATACTGGTCACGAAACGGTTCAAAACGCTTTTTTTGCCGGTCTGTCACATCCTATGATGGGTATTGATCACCTGATAGCCATGGTAGCAATGGGCTACTGGGCTTCAGGCTTTGCCGGTAAACAAAGCCGTGCCATGCTGGCGGCCTTCTTTGCTTTATTGATTGGCGGTTTTTCGCTGGGATTAGCAGGGTTTAGCTTCTCCTTTATGGAGACCGGTATTGTAATGACATCCATTATCACCGGCTTACTGATAGCCACTCGTAAGAACATAACTCAGGGGCTGGCGGTTAGCCTGGCAGCTTGTTTTGCGATGTTTCACGGTTTTGCCCATGGTCTCGAGACCGCCGGCTCCGTCCCTTTTCTGTTTGCTTCAGGTTTCCTCATTACCAGCGCCACACTGGTAATGACGGGCTTTGCTGTGTCGAAACTGGTCTCGCGCAGCATCCCTTCAGCGAACAGATTCATTGGGCTGGTAATTGCAATGATGGGAGTATCGTTGTTTTCAATTTAGGTGACCCACACCAACTATTGAATGCCATGGGCGGAGATCGGGCACTATGCCCGATCTCTTTTTAGCAATTAATCACTAGCAAATCCGCGGCAATTGCTCACCCACCAGCATATCCAGAATACGCTCTCCGCCAAAGTGAGTTTTCACCAGCACCCGGTTATAGTTCGACTCAATAACTTCACCAATAATGGCTGATTCTTTCCCGGCCGGGTGATTGCGCATCGCCGCAAGCACCGCCTCAGCTTTATCGGCCGGAACCGCAGCAACAAGTTTACCTTCATTAGCAAAGTACAGTGCATCGAGCCCCAGGATCTCGCAGACACCGCGCACGGTATCTCTTACCGGGATCTGTTCTTCCTGCAAACGAATGCTCACTTCAGACGACTCGGCAAATTCACACAACACAGTGGCCACGCCCCCCCGCGAAGCATCACGAATAGCATGGATATTCGGGCAAGCTCTCAACATGGTTTGCACCAAATCATTTAACGCCCGGCAATCGGTTTCCAATGCAACATCGAGCGCCAAATCGCCCCGGGCATTGAGAATAGCGGCACCGTGATCGCCTATCAGGCCATTAACAATAATTTTATCGCCTGTCCGACAGTTAGACGCAGAGATATTTACGCCTTCAGGAATAACCCCAATGCCACTGGTATTGATAAAAATTTTATCGCCTTTGCCTTTAGGCACTACTTTGGTATCGCCGGTAACGATGGTCACTCCGGCCTTATCTGCGGCGGCTTTCATTGAGGCAACCACACGCCGCAGAAGCTCAACGTCGAGCCCCTCTTCTAATATCATGCCGCAGGACAAATACTTCGGGATCGCGCCAGACACGGCAAT